>JASCPF010000002.1 GCA_029959325.1 Microbacteriaceae bacterium PS02068 | reverse complement strand
CACAACCCCCACACCCGCCTAACGCCGGGGGACGGGGGGGAGGCCGGGGTGGGGCGGGGCGGCTCGGGCGGCCTAGCGGCGCGCCCTGCGCCGCGCCCGCCCCAACTGGGCCCGGCCCCGAGCCCGACCGAAACGGAACTGTCTACGACATGCAAATGGGGGCCCTCCCACGACCCCCACTCACGCCCCCGCTAGCCCGGTTTCCACCACCGAGACCCGGTGGGCAACCTCACCCGAGGGGACGGCGCACAGCACCGTACACCGGCTCGAAATGACCGCAATCAGCACAGTTCCACACGTGCGCGAAACCCATCTCAATGAGCGCGCCCAACCGGTCCCACTCGACGCCTGACGACCAATCCAACTGAACGTCAGACGTCCGCTCAATCCACATGAACTCACCACACATCGGACAGTCGGTGTTGACGATCAAAGCGCCGCCTCCAGCCACTCGACGCCGTGCGCCTCCCACAACGCGGCCACCGCCGCCCAACCGTCACGCTCGAGAACCTCCAGCGATCGGAGCGCCAAACGACCCTCTCGGACCTGCTCCCAACCAACCGGCGTGAGAACGGCGACCACCCGACCCTCGTCAGCCGCGGCCACCACCTCATCAGGCAACTCGGCACCGATGCCCGCAGCCGAACGCACCGCGCGAGACCACGACATCTGACGCTTGCGATAGGTGTGCGCCTCTAAGTGCAGGTACTGCGCTGACAACGAATGTGCATTATCAGCGTTACTCACATGACGGATGCCACGTCGGTCTGCGCGAAGTCGCGTCCCTTGTACAGAAGCGGAATTCCTCGCTCTTTCGCCAGCGCGTACGAAAAGCAGTCGCCGAAGTTCAGAGCCGCCGCATGCCGACCTTTCCCGAAACGACGCCACGCCGTGATGGCAATGCTCACGGAATGCACACCTGTCGGGACCACCTCGATAGCTGCGCGCGCCACCGTCTCACTGAGAAGAGCGCCGCCTGCGGGCCCGAGTCGACCTTCGACGACGATCTGACATTCCAGCAACGTCGATGCGGAGATGACGCCCGAGCCGACGTGTCTCGCGAGAAAGTCGCCGTACAGAGCCGCGTCGGTCTCGACGAAAAGAATCGCCGCCAACGCGGAGGTGTCGACGGCGAACGAATCAATGGTCACGCAGGCAGGCCGTTCTCGTCGTATCCGATGATCTCCTCGGGTGACCGATCGTCCAAGACCGGCAGCAGTCGAGCCCGCGCGATGATCGAATCGATCTCGGCACGCATCGTGGCCTCGGCGCCGCTCGCCCGCACTCGTCGCAGGCGTTCTTCCATCGCGATACGCACGGCGACGGTGATGCTCTCCCCCGTCGCCGCGGAGAGCTCCCGCGCGATGCGGTCAGTCTCGGGATCTTTGATGTTGAGCGCCATGCCCAGAATCTACATCGTGAGGAAGAAAGGTGGAAGATGAGGAAGAAACACCGCACGCAATAGTGTCGAAGCATGCTGCAGACGCTGACGGGGTTCGTGGTGGTCGGCGTCGCGATCGCGCTCGGCTATCTGCTCGGTCGCATCGATCTGCTGGGCCCCAACGCCCGGTACGTCCTCAGCCGCCTGACCTTCTTCGTCCTCTCGCCGTTCCTGCTCTTCGTCGTACTGGCGCAGGCCGACGTGCACACGCTGTTCTCGGCACTGCTTCCCGTCTCGGCCATCGCGGCCGTGGTGATCTTCGTCGTCTACGCGACCATCGCGCGGTTCATCTGGCGCCGCGGCGTCGCCGAAACCCTCGTCGGCACCCTCGCGGCCGGCCAGGTCAACTCGAACAACATCGGCATCCCGCTCTCCCTCTACCTGCTCGGCAGCGCGGCGTACCCGGCGCCGGTCATCCTGCTGCAGCTCATCGTGTTCACCCCGATCACGATGGCGATCTTCGAGTCGGTGACGACCGGTCAGCGTCGCGCCTTCCCGATCTTGCGCCGCACCGTGACGAACCCCATCGTCGTGGGATCGGTGCTCGGCGTGCTCGTCTCGCTTTCGGGCTGGAAGCTGCCGCCGATCGTCCTCGATCCCGCGCAGCTCATCGCGAACGCGTGCGTTCCCGTGCTGCTGATCAGCTACGGCATCTCGTTGCATGGACAGCGCGTCCTCGGCACGTCGGGGCGACGCCGCGACATCCTGCTCGCCAGCGCACTGAAGCTGCTCGCGATGCCCCTGATCGCCTGGGCGACGGCCACCTTTCTCTTCCACCTCGCACCGCACGACGTGCTGATCGTCACCGTGCTCGCTGCGCTGCCGACGGCGCAGAACGTCTTCAACTACGCACAGCGATTCGACGTCGGCGAAACGATCGCCCGCGACACGGTTTTCCTCACGACGCTCGGCTGCGTACCGATCCTGATCGGAATCACCCTCCTTCTGGGGTGATTCCCCTCCCCCTTACGCGCGTCACGGCGCGCCGCCCGGGGTCGGGGGCTACTCTGAGACCGCGTCCTCCCCAGGAATCTCTCAGAAAGGGTCATCATGACCTCAGCATCCTCCGTCGAGAAGTCGGCGACGAACGGCATCCGCACCGCCCTCGGTGTCGGCGGCGTTCTCTCGGTCATCCTCGGCATCCTCATCCTCGCCTGGCCCGGCAAGACCGCGATGGTGGTCACCGCGATCATCGCGATCTACGCGATCGCCGCCGGGCTCGTCTACGCCGGACTCGGCATCTTCGCTGCGAGCAAGGGCGGATGGTCGCGCCTCGGCCACATCGTCCTCGGCGTGCTGTTCATCGCCGCGGGCGTGATCGCGTTCGCCAACCTCGGCGCGACGACCGTCTGGCTCGCGGCCTTCCTCGGCATCCTCGTCGGCATCATGTGGATCATCGAAGGCGTCGTGGCGCTCTCGACGCTCGGCCTCGCGGTATCCAAGACCTGGTCGGTCATCTTCGCGATCATCTCGATCCTCGCGGGAATCACACTGCTCTTCTCGCCCCTGTGGGGCGCACTCGTGCTGTGGTGGCTACTCGGCATCTCGGCGGTCGTGCTGGGTCTCATTCAGATCGTGCGCGCGTTCACGTTCGGCAAGAAGTAACTCTCACGAAGAAGCGCTCCGCGGCAGGATGCCTCGGAGCGCTTCTTCATGTCTGCGGGGGCAGATCAGCCGCCGAACGAGCTCACGTCTCCGACGAGTCGGGTGTTGTCAGCGGGGATCGGCTCGACTGCTGCCAGAGCGACCTCGGCGGCGAACTCCGACACGTTGTAGAGCTTGCCCGCCGACTCACGCCGCGCCGAGATGGCGCCCGGGTTGGCGCGCTCGAGCAGCGTCGCGGTGATCGTGCCCTCGATCATGTCGCCCGAAACCACGACGAAGTCGATGCCCTCCGCCGTGAGCGCCGGAATCCGCTCGCGGAGCGCGTCTTCGCCGGCGCGCTTCGACAGCGCGACGGGCTCGTATTCGGGCATCGTCGGCGTGGTTCGGATGAAGTGCGCCTGGTGGCTGGTCACGAACACGACCCTCGACTTGTCGTGCAGCAGCGGCAAGGCGGCATCCAGCACGTTCAGCTGCGCGTCGCGGTTGAGCACCAGCGCGTAGTCCTCCCCCATGCCGCTCTCCATGCCGCCCGACGCGTTGAGCACCAGCAGATCGAGGGTTCCGAACGTCTCGCGGATCTGCGCCATCATGTCGCCGACCGAGGCGGGGTCGGTGAGGTCGGCGCCGACGACGAGCGCCTCCACACCGAGTTCGCGCAGCTGCGCGGCGAGCTTCTCGGCGCGCGGCGCCTTGTTGCGGAAGTTGATGACGACGTTCGCGCCGGCCTGAGCCAGATACGTCACGGTGTCGGCACCGATGCCGCGCGACGAGCCCGTGACGAGGGCGGTTTTTCCAGTAAGCGAACCGGCGGGAATGGGTTGAGACATGATGACGACACTACCAAGGGGGCGGGTGTCGCACCGGAATGTTAGGGTCAGAGCGAGGCATCCGAAACGGTTCCGAAGGAGCGAGCGATGTTGCCGGATCTGACACAGTACCTGTGGATTGCGTGGCTCGTTCTTGCCCTGCTGTTCGTGATCATCGAGCTGTTGTCGCTCGAGTTCACCTTCCTCATGCTGGCGCTCGGCACGCTCATCGGCGGGCTCGGCGTGAACCTGCTCGACGGTGCCTGGTGGCTCCAGATCCTCGCCGCAGCCGCCGTGTCGGCCCTGCTGCTGTTCACGATCCGCCCGCTTCTGCTGCGCGTGCTGCATCGCTCGAGCGCTCTGCAGCCGACGAACGTCGACGCCATCTACGGGCTCGGCGGCCGCTTCGCCTCGCCGTTCGTGGGGGATGTCGCCTCGGCCCGCCTCGACAACGGCGAGCTGTGGTCGGTCACGCGTTCGGAGGGCAGCGACGACCTCGCCGTCGGTGACCGGGTCGTCGTGACGGCCGTGCGCGGAGCCATGGTGGAGCTCGCTCCCGAGTCCGTCACCCAATCCCCCACCGACAGGAGCACCGACTGATGCAAGACCTCGGCGCGTTCGCGGGACAGATCTTCGTGATCGTCCTCCTCATCGTCATCGTGATCTTCGTGATCGTGGTGATCTTCCGCTCCATCCGGATCATTCCGCAGGCGTACTCCGGCGTGGTCGAGCGGCTCGGCCGCTATCAGCGGACCCTCTCCCCCGGGCTCAACCTGCTCGTGCCGTTCATCGACCGACTGCGGCCCCTGGTCGACATGCGCGAGCAGGTCGTGTCCTTCCCGCCGCAGCCGGTGATCACCGAAGACAACCTCGTCGTGTCGATCGACTCCGTCGTCTACTTCCAGGTCACCGATGCGCGCGCCGCGACCTACGAGATCGCGAACTACCTGGGTGCGGTGGAGCAGCTCACCACCACGACGCTGCGCAACGTGGTCGGCGGATTGAACCTCGAGGAGGCACTGACCAGTCGCGACAACATCAACGGCCAGCTGCGTGTCGTGCTCGACGAGGCGACCGGCAAGTGGGGCCTGCGCGTGTCCCGTGTCGAGCTGAAGGCGATCGATCCGCCCCACTCCATCCAGGACTCGATGGAGAAGCAGATGCGCGCCGAGCGCGAACGTCGCGCCACCATCCTGACCGCGGAAGGATCGAAGCAGTCGCAGATCCTTGAAGCCGAAGGTCGACGTCAGGCCGCGATTCTCGGTGCCGAAGGTGACAAGCAAGCCGCGATCCTACGCGCCGAGGGCGAGGCAGCCGCGATCCAGAACGTGTTCGACGCGATCCACGCCGGGCGTCCCGACGACAAGCTGCTCGCTTACCAATACCTGCAGACGCTGCCCAAGATCAGTGCGGGTGCCTCGAACAAGATGTGGATCATCCCGAGCGAGTTCACCGAGGCGATGAAGGGCATCGGAGCAGCGTTCGCCTCGGGTGCCGGTGCCGCTGCGGGGGCGACGGCTGCCGCAGCAGCCGCGCCTGCAGAGGACGCCGCAAGGGGTGCGCTGCGACGGGATGCCGCACCGGACGAGCCTCTCGCCCCGTGACGCGTCCGTGACCCACCCGTGGTTCCTCGGCGAGAACGCGCCGAGGGTGCTCGCCCATCGCGGGTTCGTACCTCCCGGCTCTGAGGGGATCGTCGAGAACACGCTCGCGGCATTCGCCGCCGCGCATGCGGCCGGCGCCGCGTACGTCGAGTCGGACTGCCATCGCACGGCCGACGGTGTGGTCGTGCTGTTCCACGACGACAATCTGTCGCGCGTGACGGGCGATCCGCGCGCGGTGTCACAGGTGCGCCACGGCGAGCTGGTCTCGATCATGGCCGACCGGGGCGGGCTGGTGACGGCGGCCGAGGCGCTGGAGGCGTTCCCCACGCTGCGGTTCAACTTCGACGTGAAAGCGGCGGATGCCGCGGTGCCGCTCGGCCACGTCGTGGCCCGCCATGCCGACCGCGTGCTGCTCACGAGCTTCTCCGACGGTCGCCGCCGGGCGGCGCTCGCCGCGGCGGAATCGGCGGGTGGGCGACCCGCGACATCGGCCGGCCGTGCCACGGTCGCACGCGTCCTCGCCGCCGCCGCGGCGCGCTCGGGTGCGCTCGCTCGTCGCGCCTTGCGCGGGATCGACGCCCTTCAGGTGCCCGAGCGCCTCGGCACGAGTTCTGTCGTGACACCGCGCCTCCTCGATCTGGCGCACGGCGCCGGCGTCGAGGTGCACGTCTGGACCGTCAACGACGAATCCGACATGAATCGCCTGCTCGGCCTGGGTGTCGACGGCCTCGTCACAGACCGCGCCGATCTCGCGCTGCGGGCCGCCCGGAGATACACGGCATAGCGCCCTGAGCATCGGCTGTGAAAGGCGCGAATGCGCCACCTGTTCGGATGATGCGCACAGGTGAGAGCGTTATACCTGAAGAGACGAGAGGACCACACAATGGCAGATCGCAGCCTGCGCGGCATCCGACTCGGCGCCTCGAGCCTACAGAGCGAAGAGGGCGTCGTGTTCCACGAGCGCGCCAACCACACGTACGTCTGCACGCAGTGCGGACGCGACACCACCATGACGTTCGCGGCCGATGCCGAACTCCCCGAAGCCTGGGAGTGCCGCACCTGCGGCGCGGAGGCCGTACGGCGCGACGGTGACACGGTGGTCGAGGTCGACCACTCGGGCGACAAGGTCGCGCGCACCCACTGGGACATGTTGCTCGAGCGTCGCAGTGTCCCCGAGCTCGAAGAGCTGCTCGAAGAACGTCTCGCCCTGCTGCGCGCCCGACGCGGTGCCGGCGACGAGGCCCGACTCACCGCCTGAGTCCGCACTAGCGCGTCGACGACCCCCCTGACGTCGGTTCCTGATCCTGATCGGGAACCGACGTCTTCGTCGTGCCCGCGGTGCGCTCTCGGCCGCGCCGAGCGGCGATGCCCACACCGATCAGCACCAGCACGCTCCCCCACCCGAGCACCGCCTGCAGCCACTGCCCGATGATCATCGCGGGGGTGAGCCCCGTGCGCAGCGGTACGTCCGTGACCATGGCACCCGGCTCGTCGGCCGGCAGCGCATCGATCGTCTGCCCGTCGGGGGCGATCACCTGGCTCGTGCCCACGGTCGAGAGGTTTACGACAGCCCGCCCCGACTCGATGGCGCGCATGCGGGCGAAGGCCAGCTGCTGCAGGTTCTCGTCGGTGCCGCGGAAGTCGGCGTTGTTCGTCTGGAACATGAAGACCTCGGCGCCTGCCGCCGCCCCATCGCGGATCACATCGTCGTAGATCACGTCGAAGCAGATCGCGAGCCCGACGCCGACGCCGTTGATGTCGACGAACGGAACGGCCGTGCCGGGCGTGTACTCGCGCCCGATCAGGTCGATCAGGTCGGGGGCGAACTGTCGCCAGAAGGCGCGATCGGGCACGTACTCGCCGAAGGGCACGGGATGCCTCTTGTCGTACGTTGCCACGGGATTGTCGGCGCCTGCCTGCCAGAGGAGCGACGAGTTGAAGTACCGGTCGCCGCGCTGGGTGGCGGCGCTGACGAGCAGCGGCGCGCCCGTGCGCTCGGACAGTGCGTCGAGCGCCTTCGCGACCGACGCGTTCTGGGTCGGATCGGCATCGACTCCGCCCTCCGGCCACAGAACGACGTCGAGGTCGTCGCCTTCGATCGGCGCGGTCGCCGCCAGCTGAGCGCGGAACACGTCGAGCGGTCCGCGGGTGTCGAAGTATCCGGCGGGGCCGTTCCCCTGCACGGCGCCCACGCGGATCGTTCCGTCGTCGGCGGTCGGGAACTGCGGCAGCACGACCATGACCACCACCGTCAGCACCGCGGGCAAGAGCGTACGCAGATCGGCGAGCCGCCGCTCGCGGACGGCCTCGATGGCGGCCGCACACGCGAAGACGATCAGGAACGACAGGCCGCTCATGCCCGTCCACGAGGCGACCTCAGCGAGCGGCGAGTTCGCCTGGGTGACGGCGACGCGCGCCCAGGGGAACCCGCCGTAGGGGAAGGTGCCGAGCAGCTCTTCGCGCGAGACCCACAGCCCGGCCACGAGCGCCGGCAGCGCGACCAGGCGCACCCATCGCCGCGGGCTCAGCCGTGGCATCCACCGATAGGCGAGCGCGATCGGCACCGCCATCACGGCCGTCAGCAGCGACTCGAGCACCGAGAGCGCGATCCAGGGCACGGGGCCCAGGTAGCGCGCCGTGAACCAGAGGTTCACGAAGAACAAGGCCGCCCCGAACACGAATCCGACCAGCACCGCGCCCCAGACCCGCCGCCCGATCAGGCTCACGAGCGCGAGCGGCACCGCCACGAACACGGCCGGCCACCACGCGGTGGCGGGAAACGCGAGCGTGAGGATCAATCCGCCGGCGGCCGCCGCGAGCGTCGCCCCCCACACCGGCAGAGCGGCCGGTCGAGCGCTCACAGGGTGCCGTACGCGACGATGCCGCGCCGCACAGACTCCAGGGCCCGTCGCGCCGTCGTGGCCACGGGTGGGTCGGCGACGATCGAAAGCTGGTCGAGCAGGTCGATCGTCTGCTTCGTCCACCGGACGAAGTCGCCCGCGGCCAGGTCGGCCTCGTCGAGCACGCGGTCGAGCGTCGCGCCGCGCGCCCACGAGTGCATCGCTGTGGCGAGCCCGGCCGAGATCGGCTCGCTGCCGGGCAGGTGGTGGTCCTGTTCGAGATCGTCGAGGCGCGCCCACAGCTCGCCGGTCGCGGTCAGCGCCTCACGGAACGGCCCGCGGGGCAGCCCGTGCTCGTTCGGGGCGCCGTCATCACGTCGCGGCTCGTAGACGAGGCTGCACGCGAGTGCGGCGAGCCCCGGGGCATCCAGCGCGGTCCACAGTCCGCGGCGCAGCGACTCTGCGACCAGCAGGTCTCGTTCGCCGTAGATGCGCTTCATCGTGGCGCCCGCGGGGGTCAGGGTCGCGGCGCCGTCATCCGCGATGCGCACGTAGTCGAGCGCCACCAGCACGTCGACGACGCGGTCGAACACGCGCGCGACGGTGCCCGTGCGCGTCTCGATCTGGTGGCGGATCTTCTCGACGCGCCGCTGCAGCTTGGCGTAGCGCTCGCCCCAGCGGGCATGCGCTTCGCGATCGGGGCACGTGTGGCAGGGGTGGCGCTGCAGCCGCCGGCGCAGCGACTGGATCTCGTTCTGCCGGTGCTGGCGGGTCTTCGCCGGCGCCGTGCGGTCGGCGCGGTTCAGCTTCTCGAGGTCGCTCAGGTCGCGGCGCATGCCGGCGTACTCGACGAAGTCGCCGCGATCGCACGTCATCGCCTTCTCGTAGCCTGCGAGCGACTCTTCGGCCTCTTTGACCTCACGCGCCAGCCCCACGACCGAGCGATCGGCCTGGAACTGCGCGAACGACGACTCGAGGATCTCGCGCGCCCTCTCGCGCCCGAACTGGTCTATGAGGTTGACGGCCATGTTGTACGTCGGGCGGAAGCTCGAGTTCAGCGGATACGTGCGGCGGGATGCCAGGGCCGCAACGGCCTGCGGGTCGAGCGACTCGGTCCACTGGATGACGGCGTGACCCTCGACGTCGATCCCGCGCCGCCCCGCGCGACCCGTGATCTGCGTGTACTCGCCCGAGGTGATCGCGACGCGCGCCTCGCCGTTGAACTTCTCGAGCTTCTCGAGCACGACCGTGCGTGCGGGCATGTTGATGCCGAGGGCGAGTGTCTCGGTCGCGAAGACGACCTTCACGAGCTTGCGCCGGAAGAGCTCTTCGACGACCTCCTTGAACGCGGGCAGCAGACCCGCGTGGTGCGCGGCGATGCCGCGTTCGAGGTTTTCGCGCCACTCCCAGTAGCCGAGCGCCTGCAGGTCGTCTTCGTGGAGGGTGCGCGTGCGCTCGTCGACGATCTGGCGGATCTCGTCGCGCTCTTCCCGCGTGGTCAGCCGCAGCCCCGAGCGGCGCACCTGCTGCACGGCGCCGTCGCACCCGGCGCGACTGAAGATGAAGAAGATCGCCGGCAGCAGGTTGGCGCGATCGAGAAGCTGCACGACCTGCGGGCGGTCAAGGCGCTCGATCCGCTGGACGTTCGCCGAGCGCACCGGCCGCTGTCCGGCGCGCGGCGGGCGTCGCTGGCCGCCCTCGCGGCCGCCGCTGGAACGGTGCTGCTGGGCCTGCCGGTTGTTCTCGTAGCGCGCGCCGCTGCCGCCGCGGATGCGCATGAGCTCCTGGTTCACGAGCGCCGTCGCGACCCCGGCGCGGTCGTCGAACAGCGGCAGCAGGTCTCCGCGCACCAGGACGTGCTGCTCGAGCGGCACGGGGCGCGTCTCCGACACGATGATGTCGGTCTGGCCGCGCACGGTGTCGAGCCAGTCGCCGAATTCCTCGGCGTTCGACACTGTCGCCGACAGCGAGACGAGCAGCACGTCCTGCGGCAGATGGATGATGACCTCTTCCCACACCGCGCCGCGGAAGCGGTCGGCGAGGTAGTGCACCTCGTCCATCACGACGTAGCGCAGGCCGCGCAGCGCCGGCGAATCGGCGTAGAGCATGTTGCGGAGGACCTCGGTGGTCATCACGACCACGCGCGCGTTGCCGTTGATGTTGGTGTCGCCGGTGAGCAGCCCCACTTCGCTCTCGCCGTACACCTGCTGCAGCTCACGGAACTTCTGATTCGACAGCGCCTTCATCGGCGTGGTGTAGAACGCCTTGTCGCCGGGCGTGCGCATCGCCAGGTGGATCGCGAATTCGCCCACGATGGTCTTGCCGGCGCCGGTCGGAGCGGCGACCAGTACGCTGCGGCCGTCCTCGAGCGCGTGGCACCCGGCGATCTGGAAAGGGTCGAGGTCGAAACGCTGCGTCGCGGCGAACTCGGCGGAGATCGGGTGCGCCGCCTTCGCCTGAGCCTGTGCGTACCGCGTGGCCGGGTCGCTCACGCGATCGGTCCGAGCACGGCGGCGGTGCGCTTTGCGCGGCGCCGGTCGAACAGCATCGAGAGGCCCGCGGCGCCGAAGAACAGCACGATCAGGATGCCGGCGAGCAGCAGCATGCTCACGACGTCGGCCGCCGGGGTGGCGAGCCCCGCGAAGGCGACCGCGATGAGCACGGCGATGCGCCACGACTTCAGAATCGCCTTGCCCGACATGATGCCCGCGAGGTTCAGCGCAACGAGGAAGACGGGAACGACGAACGAGACTCCGACCACGAGCACGAGCTTGAAGACGAAGTCGTAGTAGTACTTCGCCTGGAACCAGTTCGCCCCGCCATCGGGGGTGAACCCGGCCATGAGCTCGACGATGTGCGGCATGATCCACCAGCCGACGTAGCAGCCGGCGAAGAACAGCGGAACGGCCGCAGCGACGAACCCGATCGTGTACCGCACCTCTTTGCGGGTGAGCCCGGGCATGAGGAAGGCCCAGAGCTGCCAGAGCCACACCGGTGCGGAGATCAGGATGCCGATGGCGAACGAGATCCGCAGACGCAGATCGAAGGCGCTCGTGACCGTGTCGAACATGAGTCCGACCTTGTCGGACATGTCGCGTTGCGCCGCGACGACGCGGATCGGCTCGGTCATCGCCCAGATGATCCAGTCGGTCAGGAAGTACGCGACCACCATGCCGATGACAAGGGCGATCGCCCCGATCACGAAACGGCGGCGCAGCTCGACGAGGTGCTGGCCGAGCGACATCCGCTTGTCACGACGCGGCGCGTCGTCCGCACCGATCTGCGGGTGTTCGGCCGTGGCCACGGACGAGGTCAGGCTTTGGTGTCCGGCGCGCTGGGCGCGGCCGGTGCGACGGGCGGGGCCGGCGCGGCCTGTACCGGGGACTGCACAGGGGCCGCGGGCGCGGCGGCGGTGTTGTCGACGGTCGATGCGTCACGCGCGCCGTCGTCTTTCATGGCCTTCATCTCACCCTTGAAGATGCGGGCGGACTGACCCATGCTCTTGGCGAGCGCCGGAAGCTTGGCCGCCCCGAAGAGCAGCAGGATGACGATGAGGATGATCCACAGGTGCGGACCGGCGAAAAGATTGCTGGGCATGTGCGCGTCCCCTTGTCAGAAGCTTGCACCGAGTCTACCCGCCGGATCGGCGAGGGTGGTGAGCCGCGCTCAGCGGTACTGTTCGAGGCCGGCACGTGCCCACGCCGCGGTCGCCTCGCGCACGTCGGCGGGTGCGAGCACCTCGAGCTCGCCGCCGAGCCGCGCCGCGACCCGCTTGAGACTGCGTGCGTCGCCGAGGCGGATGCCCGCGGTGCGCACTCCGCCCGCATCGTCATGGTTCTCGACCACGAAGTCGGCAAGGAGAGGTGCGGCCTCGGCGCGATAGCGAACGGCGACCTCGACATCGGTGTCGGCGGGCTCGAACAGTGCGGGCACTGCGTCGGCGCCGTGCGTCGTCGCGATGTCGGTGAGCCGAACATCCGACACGCGGTCGAGGTGGAAGGTGCGCATCGCCTCGCGCAGGTGACACCAGCCCTGCAGGTACCACTGGCCGCCGGCGATGTGCACCTTGACCGGGTCGACCGTACGCGTCGTGGCGGGGGCGTCGGGGGCCTGGTAGCTGAACGAGATCGCGACGCCGCGCTGGACGGCATCGGCGACCGCGACCCGCACGTCGTCGACGGCTTCGGGCGCCACGATGACGTCGGCCGGCGCGCTCGAGGCGCCGCGTGCCAGCTTGGCGAGCAGCCCCTGCACAACGCCGCTGTCGCCGACGCCGGGAAGGGATGCCGCGAGCTGCAGCCCCGCCAGCAGCGCGGCCGCCTCGCGCGCGCTCAGCCGCGGCGTGCGCTCGAGGCCCACCGAGTTGGTGATGACGATCGCATCCTGCTCGTCGAGGAGGTCCCAGTCGATGTCGAACAGGTCGTTCGCCATCTGCCAGAACCCGCCGTCACCGGGCAGCCCGATCACGGTGAGCTTCTCGACCATCCCGCGCATCTGCTCGGGCGTCACCTCGAAGTCGCGTGCCGCTTCGGCGAGCGATACCTCGCCTTTGCCGATCAGATAGGGCACGAGCTGAAGGATCAGCGCGGCACGGTCCGCGCCGAGCAGCGTGCGCGGGGCGCTCATGCGGCACCCTCGTGCACGGCGAGCACGCGCTCGAGGCGCGCGATGACCTCGGCCCGCAGCGACGCGGGCTCGACGACCCGCACCTCGGGCCCGTACGAGGCGAGCTCGTCGGCGAAGATGTGCGCGTCGACGTACGAGACGTGAAAGCCCTGCTCGGCGGGCGTGACGCGCCGACTGAGCCGCAGCGCGGCCTCAGACCCCGGCCCGATCTCGATCAGCGCCTGCTGGCGCGCGGCGAGCTCGGCCAGGCCCGCGAGTGCCCGCTCCCCCGCGCCATCGCGCTCGGTCAGATCGAACGTGGCCCGCGTGATCTCGACGTCGGAGGTGACGCGGGAAAGCAGGAAGGTGCGCGTGTCGTTCTGATCGAGGTCGAAGCCGTAGATATGCCAGCGCGCCTCGTACTCCACGAGCGCGAGCGGGCGCATGCGCCGACGGCGCGCGGCATCCTCCCCCGCCTTCAGGTAGTCGAACTGCACGACGCGCCCCTGCTCGATCGCGCGCTGCAGCGGGTCGAACGACGGCTCGCGCAAGTTGATGCGCGGCGCGTAGCCGATGATCGGCGCGTCGACGTCGATGCCGAGCGCGCTGATCTTGCGCAGGCCGCTGCGGGCATCGGTCGACATCGAGCTCTCGCTCCACACGCCGCCGGCAAGGTTCAGCACGGCGAGCTCAGCGGGGGTGAAGTCGATGTCGGCCGGCAACTCGTATTCGGCGGTCGGAATGCGATAGCGGGCCTCGCGCAGGTCGTCGGGGTCGGCATAGTCGCCGATCGTCTCGACGTGGATGGCGAGCGAGCGGAGCGTCTGCTTGTCGCGCTCGAACATCTTCTCGAGAGCATCCTTGGATGCCCCGGACCGGCTTTGCTCACGATAACCGGCGACAGACGAGAGGATGGTGTCTTTCGTCAGGCCCTGCTCGGTCGCCATGAGCGCCACCACGAGGTTCACGAGACGCTCTTCGGGCGCGGTGCGAGAGCTCGAATCGGTGGCCACCCGCCCATCCTAGGCGGGGTAGGTCACTGCGAGGCGGCAGTCGGAACGTCGATACCGAGGATGTCGACGACGTACACCGTCGCGGACCCGCTCTCCTCAGACGGCGGCACGACGATGAGCAGCTGCGAGCCGACCGTGGCGCCGAGCAGCGACGCGGCGAACGGCAGCGAGTCCGCGGTCGTCACGCCGAGCGACGCGCCCTTCTCCCACGTGGAATCGACGACGGTGCGCTTCTGCCAGTCGACACCCGTGTACTGCACGCGCGCGGTGTCATCGGCGGTGATCGCCGCACCCGAGCCCTTCTTGAGGGTCTGGACGACGAGGGCGTCCGGCGCGGCTGCGTCGGGGATGATGATGCCCGGGCGTCCATTCGGTGCGAGCACGACCGACGGCATGCCGCGGCGATCGTTGTACTGCGGGGCGCCATCGGCGGCAGCCAGGTACACCTTGGTGAGGTCGAGCACCACGACGACCGTGTCGTCGGGCGACAAGCCGACGCCCTGCGCCCGCTCCGTCGAGAGATCCTTCGCCGGGAACGCCCCCACGATGCGCGAGCCCTCGGTCGCGCAGGTCATCATCGTCGCGAGACCAGGAAAGACCGTGCTCCACTGAGCGACGGACTGCGGGGGAAGGGCGCCCTGCGCCACCACGGTGCCGGTCGTGCCGTTCACGAAGGTGGTGGAGAAGGTGACGTCCTGCTGTTGCGAGGTGACCCGCATGCCGTCACCGACGGTCTCGTCGGTGAACACCGTCTTGTCGACGTCGAGCGGCGGCGACACCTTCATGCTGGGCTGACCGAATTCGCCCGACGTCTGCACGAGTTCGAGGGCCGAGGCATCCGAATCGGTCCGCTCGCACGACGCGGCCGCGGGGCCGGATGCGCACCCAGCGAGAGTCAGGGCGGAGAGGCCGAGGACGGCGATGACGGCAGGGATCCGGAGCACCGGATCAGTCTACGACGGGCTCCGGATCCGCTCCGACATCCTCTGCAGCGGCGTCGAGGCCAGCCGCCGGACCCGCCACGCCCGACGCGATGCGCGCGCCGTCGACGGCCCGCTGGGCCTCGCGCACGCGCTTGCGCAGGTTCTTGTCGGTGATCTCGCGGTCGCCGACGGCGCCGGGGGTCCAGACCTCGACATCCTCATCGGCGTAGCTCGGCTTCTTCAGCGCGCGCTTGCGCACATCGGGCGGCACCGCACCCGGCGCGAGACGCCGGGCCGTGATGAGGAAGCCGGTGTGGGCGACCATGCGGTGGTCGGGGCGCACCGCGAGCCCCTCGACGTGCCAGCCGCGGACCATCGTCTCGCTGGCCTCGGGCTCGGTGAACAGGCCGGTGCCCCGCACGTACTCGGCGACGCGGCTGAGCTGGGTCGCCGTCGCGACGTAGCAGAGCACGACGCCGCCGGGCGTGAGCGCGTCGGCGACGACGTCGATGCACTCCCACGGCGCGAGCATGTCGAGGACGACGCGGTCGACCGATCCCGCCTCGAGGGCGGTCGGCAGCGCCTCGACGAGGTCGCCCACGACGACCTGCCAGGACGCGGGCCGGTGCCCGAGGAAGGTCTCGACATTCGCCTCGGCGACCTGCGAGAACTCCTCGCGGCGCTCGAACGACACCAGTCTGCCGCTCGGACCGATCGCGCGCAGCAGCCACAGCGACAGCGCGCCCGATCCGACGCCCGCCTCGACCACGGTCGCGCCGGGGAAGATGTCGGCGGATGCCAGGATCTGCGCGGCATCCTTCGGGTAGACGATCGCCGCTCCGCGCGGCATCGACATCACGAAGTCGCGCAGCAGCGGGCGCAGCGCCAGGTACTCGTGACCGCCCGAGTTCGTGAGCACCGAGCCGTCGGGCTGACCGACGATCTGCTCGTGCTTCAGCACCCCGTGGTGGGTGTGCAGCTCGCCGTTCTCACGCAGGGTGACGGTGTGCAGGCGGCCCTTCGGACCGGTCAGCTGTACGCGGTCGCCGAGGCGGAACGGGCCGCTCGGTCGCAGGTCTTCGGTCATGAGGGGTCCTTCGTCACTGTGTTCTTCGCTGTGGCGGCGCGCGCGTGCGCCGCATGGAAGTCGGCGAGGTCGCGCGGCGAGCGACCATCGAGAGTGGGCCAGATCGCCTGCGCACCCGTGCCGACGAGCGACACCATGAGGGGCACACCGATCGTCGGCACACCGGCCGCGACGGCCGCCCGCACGCCGGTCGGCGAATCTTCGATCGCGACCGCGCGATGCGGCGCGATGTCGAGCGCCGCGCACGCCTGCAGGTATGCGTCGGGGAAGGGCTTCGGGCGGGTGGCGTCGTCGCCCGACACGATCAGTTCGAACGTGTCGCCGGGAAGCGCATCGACGACGAGCTCAGCCATGCGGCGCAACGACATCGTGACGAGCGCGCATCGCACCCCGGCCTCGCGCAGTGCGGTGAGGAGTGCGAGCGCCCCGGGGCGCAGCGGCGGGCCCTGCGTCTCGAGTGAGCGCATCACCTCGCCCGTGAGGTGGTCGATGATCTCGTGCGCCGCCATGCGGACTCCCGCGGCCTGCAGGATCGCGGCAGAGGTCTCGAGGCCCTGGCCGACGAGCGTGAGAGCCTGCTCGTGCGTCCAGGTGCCACCGAAGCTCTCGACGAGCGCGTGCTCGGCGGCCATCCAGTACTGCTCGGTGTCGACGAGGGTGCCGTCCATGTCCCACAGCACGGCATCCGGCAGTGCCTGACCGGGCTGTGCGGGGCGCGGTGGGGCGGACTCGGGCATCCGTCCATCGTACGGCGTCGATGACCGCGTATCGTGGGGGCATCGGTTCACGGACGATGAGGAGCGGTGTGGACGAACTGGGTCAGCGAGTGCTCGTGGTCGCCTTCGACGGGTGGAACGACGCGGGCGAGGCGGCCACTGCGGCCGTGGCCCACCTGCGCGGGTCCGGATCGTATCGCGACGTCTTCGCGGTCGATCCCGAGCTCTACTTCGACTACCAGTACACGCGCCCGCAGGTCCGGTTGGAAGCCGACGGCACACGCAGCCTGGTGTGGCCCGACGCGACGCTCTCGCGCCCGCTGCACCCCGCGGCAGGTTCCGGCGAGGGTTCCGGTGACGGCACGCGACTATGGCTGCTGTCGGGATACGAGCCCGCTCGGGCGTGGCAGGCGTTCGCCGCCGAACTCATCGACGCCGCGTTGCGTGAGGACATCACCGGCATCGTCGCGCTCGGGTCGATGATGTCGGATGTTCCGCACACGCGGCCGATCTCGGTCTTCTCGGGCAGCGAGAACGAGGCCCTGCGCACGGCGCTCGGACTCGAGAAGCCGACGTACGAAGGGCCGGCAGGCATCCTGACGGTGCTCTCGACGGCGGCCGAAGCCGCCGGCATCCCCTGCGCTGCCCTGTGGGCGAGCGTGCCGCACTACGTCGCCGGGCACACGCCGTCGCCCAAAGCGACGCTGGCCCTTCTCGACAAACTGACCGAACTCACCGGCGCCGTGATTCCGCGCGGCGAGCTGCCCGGCGAGTCTCTCGCATGGGAGGCATCCATCGATGCGGCCGCCTCGGACGACGAAGAGATGACCGACTACATCCACCAGCTCGAGCAGACCCGTGACATGTGGGATTCGCCCGAGGCGTCGGGTGACGCGATCGCGCAGGAGTTCGAGCGGTACCTGCGCCGTGGCGGCGACGGTCCCGGCCAGAAGGGGCCGGGCGGCCCGCGCGACGGCGACCCGCGCCGGCACTGACCGCCACACGCGAGTCAGTATGCCTGCAGCACTCCGAGGCTCAGCAGGATGATCAGCACGATGCCGAGGATCACGCGGTAGATCACGAACGGCAGGAAGCTGCCGCGCTTGAGGTACTGCATCAGGAACGCGATCACGGCGAGGCCGACGACGAAGGCGATGACCGTGGCGACCGCCGTCTCGCCCATGGAGAACACCGCCGAGCCCGGATCTTTGAAGGAGTGGTACAGCTCGTACAGACCGCTGCCGAAGACGGCCGGCACGGCCAGCAGGAAGGCGACCTCGGCGGCGACGGGGCGCGTGTAGCCGAGCGCGAGGCCCATCGTCGTGGTCGCACCCGAGCGCGACACCCCCGGGACGAGCGCGAGCGCCTGCGCGAAGCCGAGCGCGAGTCCGTGGGGGTAGGTGAGGTCTTCTTCGCTGCGCGTCCGGCGCCCCAGCGCGTCTGCCGCACCCAGGATCAGACCGAACACGATCAGCACGATCGCGACCAGCCACAGATTGCGGAAGGTGTCGCGGATGACGTCTTGGAACAAGAACCCGAGGATGCCGATGGGGATCGTGCCGATGATGACGATCCAGCCGAGTCGTGCGTCGGGGTCGTTGCGCGGCACCGCCCCCGTCAGCGAGCGGAACCAGCGCCCGATGATCCGGACGATCTTCTTCCAGAAGTACACGAGCACGGCGAGCTCGGTGCCGAGCTGTGTGATCGCGGTGAACGTCGCACCCGGATCGACGGCCGAGGGCAGGAACTCTCCCACGATGCGCAGGTGGGCGCTCGACGAGATCGGCAGGAACTCGGTGAGCCCCTGCACGATGCCGAGGATGATTGCGTCGAACATCACGTGCGCCTCTCAGGACGTGTCAGTAGGTGCGGATCAGGTCGGTCAGCACCTGCTGTCCGAACACGAGAGCATCGATCGGGACGCGCTCATCCACCCCATGGAACATACCCGTGAAGTCGAGATCTGCGGGAAGGCGCAACGGCGCAAACCCGTACCCGGCGATGCCCAGCTCGGCCAACGCCTTGTTGTCGGTGCCGCCGCCCATGAGATACGGCACGACCGGGATGCCGGGATCGTGGCGATCGAGCGCCGCCACCATCGCCTCGACGAGCGCGCCCTCGAAGGGCACCTCGAGGCCGATGTCGCGGTGCGAGATCTCGATCACGATGTCGTCGCCGACGATGCGCTGGATCTCGGCGAGCACGGCATCCTCCTGGCCGGGCAGGGTGCGCACGTCGATCGTGGCCGAGGCGGCATCGGGGATGACGTTGTGCTTATAGCCCGCGGTGAGGCCGGTGGGGTTGGTGGTCGTGCGGAAGGTCGAGCGCAGGAAGCCGGATGCCGGGCCGGTCGCCCCAGCCACGGCGTCGGGGTCGGCCGGGTCGGCGTCGCACAGGTCAGCCAGCCCCCCGACGGTCTGACGGGTCGTGTCGGTGAGCGCGATCGGCCAGTCGGTGCGGCCGAGCGCGGCCACCGCCTCAGCAAGACGCGTCACGGCATTGTCCTGATGGTGGCGACTGCCGTGTCCTGCTGTGCCCCGCGCCCGCAGGCGCAGCCAGACGAGGGCTTTCTCGCCCACCTGCAGCAGGTACGCCCGCCGGTCGCCGACGCCGATCGAGTAGCCGCCGACTTCGCTGATCGCCTCGGTGGCGCCCGCGAACCAATCCGGGCGATCGCGGACCACGAGCTGCGAGCCCTCGACTCCGCCGTTCTCCTCGTCGGCGAAGAACACCAGGATCAGATCGCGTTCCGGCCGCTCTCCCGCGCGCAGCAGGTCTGCGACAGAGGTCAGGATCATGGCATCCATGTCCTTCATGTCGACGGCGCCACGACCCCACAGCATGCCGTCGTGGATGACGCCGCCGAACGGGTCGACGCTCCAGTCGTCGGCGACGGCCGGAACGACATCGAGGTGCCCGTGCAGGATCAGCGCGGGTTTCTCGCGGTTGCGGCCGGGCACGCGCGCCGAGACGTTCGTGCGCCCCGGGATCGGCTCGTAGTACTCGGGCGTGAGGCCGAGGGCCTCGAGGTACGCGCCGACGTACTCGGCCGCCGCGCGCTCGCCGTTGCTGCGCCCCTCGCCGTAGTTCGTGGTGTCGAACCGGATGAGGTCGCGCGCGACGCGAGCCACCTCGGGCAGGTCAGTCGGGTCGGTCTCGGGTGATGGCGTCGACATGGCATCCACGCTACCCGGCCGCCGGAGATACGCCGAAGGCCCCCGTCACCGGGGGCCTTCGTCGTGTGTCGATCTGTGCGCGAGGGGGGACTTGAACCCCCACGCCCGTTAAAGGGCACTAGCACCTCAAGCTAGCGCGTCTACCTATTCCGCCACCCGCGCAGAGTGGTTTCGGTGCTTTCGCAACCGAGGATCGACATTACCACGTCGCCCAGACGTTCGAAGAATCGATGCGGCCCTCAGCCGGCCGACACGCCGAACAGCAGTCCGAGGCCGTACGTCACCGCTGCGGCGCCGAATCCGATCGCCAGCTGTCGAAGCCCGCGCCGCAGCGGCGGGGCACCCGACAGCAGCCCCACCATGGCGCCGGTGCCGAGCAGCGCGACGCCGACGAGCGTCAGCGCGACCGCGACGGCGGCCGGGCCGCTGAGCCCGAAGATCCACGGCAGCACCGGGATGATCGCGCCCGAGGCGAAGAACATGAAGCTGGATGCCGCGGCGCCGAGCGCGCTGCCGACGGTCTCGTGGTCGGTCACGGCCTCGGCCGCGCGCCGATAGGGAACGGTGCGGTCCGATCCCTGCGCGGTCGCCACCACCAGGCGCGCCTGTTCGTCCGCCTCGGCAGCGGTCATCCCGCGCGTGCGATAGACGAGCGCCAGCTCGTTGGCGTCGAGGTCGAGATCGGGCAGCACCTCGTCGGCGAAGTTGCTCGGCTCGGTGGCATCCAGCAGTTCGCGCTGCGAGCGCACCGACACGTACTCGCCCGCACCCATCGAGAGCGCCCCCGCGAGCAGCCCCGCGATGCCGCTGAACAGAATGAACTGCGGCGCGACCCCCGTCGCACCGATGCCCATCACCAGCGCGAGGTTCGACACCAGGCCATCGTTGGCACCGAACACCGCCGCACGGAACGTGCCCGACAGTCGCCGCCGACCCCGCGCAGCGAGCCCGCGCACGACCTCGTGATGGATCTTCTCGTCGGCCACCATCCTCGGGGTCGCGAAGGGCTCGCTCTCGTAGGGCGACCGACCCTCGGCATTCTGGGCGAGCGCGAGCACGAAGATCGACCCGAAGCGCCGCGCCATCCAGCCCAGCGTGCGCGAGCCGAGCGACGGCGCGGGCAGCCGCTTCGGCACTCCGCCGCTCGAGTTCAGCAGTTCGAGCCAGTGATTCTCGTGGCGCCACTCGGCATCGGCGAGCGCCGACAGGATCGCCTGCTCTTCACCGTCGCGACGCTTCGCGAGGTCGCGGTACACCTGCGCCTCGGCGCGCTCGTCGACGAGGTATCGCGCCCACCGGCGGCGGTCGCGCGCCGTCGGCTCGCGGGGCTCGCGTGGTGCGGTCGTGGTCATGGGAGCCTCCCGGTGTCGCTCACACGCTAGCGATGCGAGATGACGGGCAGATGTCACGCGCGGGCTTTGCCAGCATTTCGGGCATCCGAACCTGGGCCGGCGACGACCCTTCGACAAGCTCAGGGCCCGGTGGCGCAAGGTCAGGGGCCGAGGGCGCAAGCTCCGGGACCGGTGCTCGTCAGGAGCGCACGCGGCCCCGCAGCAGCTCGATGCGGGCCTGCAGCTGGGCGACCGTCGCGCGGGCGACCTCGGGCCCGCCGCACACGCGGCGGAGCTCGGCGTGCACCGCCCCGTGGGGCTCACCGCTCTGGCGGGCGTACAACCCGACGAGGCTGTTCAGCAGCTGGCGCTGTTCCCGCAGCGTGCGATGGAGCGCGGGCGGCAATCCGCCCTCGAGGTCACCCGACCCCGCGGCATCCCCCGCGGGCGCCCCGCCCGCACTCTCGCTCGCTTCGCGCACACGGCGGTGCCGGGTCTGCCGGGCCTGACGCTGCATCAGCAGCTCGTGCACGTGCTCGGGTTCGAGCAGGCCCGGGAGCCCCAGGAACTCCTCCTCTTCGGGCGTGCCCGGAACGGCGAGCTGGCCGAACTCGCGACCGTCGTAGAGCACCCGGTCGAAGTGGGCGACCGATCCGAGCGCCTGGTACGAGAACTCCTGCTCGAGCTCGTCCGAGGCCTTGTCTTCGCGCTCGGCCTCGGCGAGCAGGGTGTCTTCGAGCCCGTCGTCGTCGCCCCCCTCGCGGTCGAGGGCGTGGTCGCGCTCGCGCTCCATCTCGCCCGCGAGGCCGAGCAGCACGGGCACGTTCGGCAGGAACACCGACGCCGCCTCGCCGCGGCGCCGCGCCCGCACGAAGCGGCCGATCGCCTGTGCGAAGAACAGGGGCGTCGAGGCGCTCGTGGCATAGACCCCGACCGCCAGGCGCGGCACGTCGACGCCCTCCGACACCATCCGGACGGCGACCATCCAGCGCGCCGTGGACTGGCCGAACGTCTCGATGCGACCCGACGCGGCCTTGTCGTCCGAGAGCACCACCGTCGGCGCCTCACCGGTGATCTCGCGCAGAATCGCGGCATAGGCCCGCGCGGCGGTCTGATCCGTCGCGATGACGAGCCCCCCGGCATCCGGCACGTCCTGCCGCACCTCACTCAGCCGCCGATCGGCGCTCCGCAGCACCGCGGGGATCCAGTCGCCCTCGGGGTCGAGAGCAGTGCGCCACGCCTGCGCGTTGACGTCCTTCGTGTTGTCTTGGCCGAGGTACGCCTCGAGCTCGTCGCCCGCTTTGGTGCGCCACCGCATCTTCCCCGCGTAGACGAGGAACAGCACCGGCCGAACGACGCCGTCGGCGAGCGCGCGACCGTAGCCGTAGTTGTAGTCGGTGCGCGAGAGGCGGATGCCCTTCTCGTTCGGGTGGTACTCCACGAACGGGATCGGCGAGGTGTCGCTGCGGAACGGCGTACCGCTCAGCAGCAGGCGCCGCGTCGCCCGCCCATACGCCTCGCGCAGCGCATCGCCCCAGCTCAGCGTGTCGCCGCCGTGGTGCACCTCGTCGAGGATCACGAGCGTGCGCGTCTCGTCAACGAGGTGCCGGTGCACGGATGCCTTCACCGCGACCTGCGCGTAGGTGACGGCGACCCCGTGGTAGTGCCGCGCGTGCGTGCGCTGCCGGTTGCTGAAGCGGGGATCGAGCCGGATGCCGACGCGCGCTGCGGCATCGGCCCACTGCGTCTTGAGGTGCTCGGTCGGCGCGACGACGACGAGTCGCTCGACGACGCCGCGGCGCAGCAGCTCGGAGGCGAGGCGCAACGCGAACGTCGTCTTGCCGGCGCCCGGGGTCGCGGCGGCGAGGAAGTCGCGCGGACCCTTGCCCTCGCCGTCGGGGCCGTCGGCGCCGAAGTACGCCTCGAGCGCCTCGGCCTGCCAGGCGCGCAGGTTCTGGGCAGTTCCCCACGGGGCGCGCTGCGGGAACGCGGGCGAGAGGTGCTCGGCCGCGAAACTGCCGAAATGCGGGGACTCCTCCCCCGGTGCCTCGTCCATCCGCTCCCCCATCACGAGAGACCACCCTAAGCGGCACCACCCCCACCGCGGGTCCATCCCCCACATCACTGCCGGGGGTAGCCTCGATGCGGACCACAAGTCAGGAGAGCCATGCCCGAGAACGAACCCACCCCCGACGAGCAGCGCTCGCAGCCCACGGCCAACGAGAGCGCGCATCCGTGGCGGCGCATGGTCTCGATCGGCGACTCGTTCACCGAGGGCATCGGCGACCCGATCCCGGGAACCCCCGACGAGCATCGCGGCTGGGCCGACCGCGTCGCCGAGGTGCTGGGATCGCAGGTCGACGACTTCGCCTACGCGAACCTCGCCGTGCGCGGCAAGCTCATCGGGCAGATCGTCGCCGGCCAGATCGAGCCTGCACTCGCGTTGAACCCCGACCTCATCACGTTCTCGGCGGGCGGCAACGACGTGATCCGCCCGGGCGGAGACCCTGATCTCGTTGCGACGCAGTTCGAGGATGCCGTCGCACGCCTCAGCTCGCAGGGCGCGACGGTCGTCGTGTTCACGGGCACCGACACCGACTTCACACCGGTCTTCCGGGGCATCCGCGGCCGCGTCGCGATCTACAACGAGAACATCCGCGCGATCGCCGATCGGTACGACTGCATCGTCGCCGATCAGTGGGCGCTCAAAGAGGTGCAGGACATGCGCTTCTACGACGATGATCGCCTGCACTACAACGCCCTGGGCCACCACGAGATCGCGCGGATGGTGCTGCGGGCACTGAACGTGCCCAACGATCTGCAGCCCATGCAACCCGACCCGCTGCCCAACGTGACCTGGCGCGAAGCGCGCACGAACGACCTCGTGTGGGCGCGCACGCACCTCGTGCCGTGGGTGCTGCGGCGTGTGCGGCAGCAGTCGTCGGGCGATCACGTCACGGCGAAGCGCCCCGAGCCGCTGCCCGTGATCACCGAAGCGCCCGCACGCGACCGCGCCGCCGGTCCCGGCCAGCCGGTCTGAGCGGGGGCGTTTCGACCCGCTGCGCTCGCTCAACGACCGGGGGCCCGCGGCGGGCACCCGATTTGGCTGAGACCCGGTTTGCGCGCCGAGACCCCGCGTTATTTCGGCGGGTCTCGGCGTGAAGAGCGGGTCTCAGCGGCGCGGTTGCCCCGCGGGGCGGCGGCGGTCAGGAGCGGAGCGCCCAGAGGGCGACGGCGGCGGCGGATGCCACGTTGAGCGAGTCCACGCCGCCGGCCATCGGGATCGTCACGACGGTGTCGGCCGCCTCGATCGCGCGCCGCGACAGACCATCGCCCTCGGTGCCGAGCACGAGGGCCACCCGGTCGGGGCGCCGCGCGGCGAACTCGTCGAGGGGCACGGCGCCGTCTGCGAGTGCGAGCGCCGCGAGATGGATGCCGGCGTCGTGCAGCGCCTCGCGCGTGGCATCCCACTGCCGTCCGCGCGTGCCGTCGGCCTCGGGCAGGCGCGTCCACAGCACTTGGAACACCGTGCCCATGCTGACGCGGACGCTCCGGCGATAGAGCGGATCGGCGCAGCGCGGGCTGACGAGCACGGCGTCGGCGCCGAGCCCGGCCGCAGCGCGGAAGGCCGCCCCCACGTTGGTGTGATCGATCAGGTCTTCGAGCACCAGGACGAGCCGTGCGCCCGCGACGACCTCCGCGACGGGCGGCAGCACCGGGCGGTGCATCGCCGCGAGCGCACCGCGGTGCACGGCGTACCCCGTCAGGCGCTCAGCGACCTCGTCGGTGACGACGTAGACCGGGGCATCCCCGGCCAGCGGCTCGGCATCGCCGATCCACTTCTCCTGCACGAGCACCGAGCGCGGGCGGTGGCCGGCCGCGACCGCGCGCGCGATCACTTTCGCCGACTCGGCGATGTACAGCCCACCCTCGGGCTCGAGCGCGCGGCGCAGCGCGACGTCGGTCAGGTCGCGGTAGTCGGAGAGCCGCGGATCGTCGGGGTCGTCGATCCTCAGCACAGGCATGAGCCCATGCTGGCATGGCTTCGGGCCCCGACCCCGACGTAACATCCCGGAAAAGAGGTCGGCGTAGGCTCGATCAGAGGAGGTGCCATGACGACCGTGCTCGATCTCGATGCGCAGACAGCCGCCTCCGTTCAGCGCGCGATCGACGCGCTCGCCGGCCGCCGCATCGCAGTGCTCACCGGTGCGGGTGTGTCGACCGACTCGGGCATCCCCGACTATCGCGGCAAGGGCGCACCCACGCGCAGTCCGATGACGGCGCAGCAGTTCCTCACGATCGAGTCGGCGCGGCGCCGCTATTGGGTCGGCAGTCACCTGGGATGGCGCGCGTTCGCGGCATCCCACCCCAACGGCGGCCACGAGGCACTCGCCGCCCTCGAACATGCCGGCATCGCGACCGGCGTGATCACGCAGAACGTCGACGGCCTGCACCTGCGCGCGGGCAGCAGCCGCGTCGTCGAATTGCACGGCACGATGCGCCGCGTGCTCTGCACGCACTGCGGCCAGGTGTTCGACCGGCGCGACCTCGCCGTGCGCGTCGAACGTGACAACCCCTGGATCACCGTGCCGGATGCCGTCGAGCTCGGCCCCGACGGAGACGTGCTGCCCTCGTCGAGCGATGGCTTCGTCGTGCCCGACTGCAGCGTGTGCGGCGGCATGCTCAAGCCCGATGTCGTGTTCTTCGGCGAGTACATCCCGCCGACGAAGTTCCAAGAGGCTGAGCAGCTCGTCGCCGCCAGCGACGCCCTGCTGATCGCGGGGTCATCGCTCGTGGTCAACTCGGGGATCCGCCTGCTCGACCGCGCGCGGCGCCGCAAGCTGCCGATCGTCATCGTCAACCGCGGCGAAACGCGGGGCGACCCACGTGCCACGGTGAAGATCGAGGCCGGCACGACCGAAGTGCTCGCGGCGCTCGCCCAGGCATTGCCCGCCGCGCGATGAGCCCGGCACGCTGAACCCGGTCGCACGCCGATCTCCGGCGCGGCACGCACCGCGACAGCACGTACCCTGGAGGGGTGACGACTCTCCTTCTCGTGCGACATGGCGAAACCGATTGGAACGCCGCGCGACGCATCCAGGGGTCGACCGACATCCCCCTCAACGACACCGGCCGCGCGCAGGCGCGCGAGACGGCCGCCGCGCTCGCCGAGCAGTTCGCCGGGCAGCAGCCTCTCGTCGTGTCGAGCGATCTGTCGCGCGCCCGTGAGACGGCCGAGATCATCGCCGCGGCCCTCGGTGTCGCCGCACCCCGCCTCTACCCGCAGCTGCGCGAGCGACCGTACGGCGTCGCCGAGGGGCTCACCGACACCGAGTACCGCGAGCGCTTCGGCGAGTTCAATCGCGACAACGTGCCCGAGGCAGAGTCGACCGCACACCTGCGTGCGCGTGCGGTGAGCGCCGTACGCCGGGTCGTGCGCGATGCACGGCGGCAGCACGCTCCGGCGGACGTCCCCGTGATCGCCGTCGCGCACGGGGCCCTGATCGGTCAGCTCATCCGCCACGCGAGCGGCGACACGCTGCCGCTGCCGGGCGAGCGCCTCGCGAACGCATCGACACACGAATTCCTCGTCGAGCGCGACCGTCTCAGCGTGCTGTCGTACGCCGCCGTCGCGATCGCCCGCGCGTAGAGCCGCGGGCTGGCTCGCGCATCACGCTCGCGCGACGGCGGTGCGCGCGTGGCGCAGCACGGGCTCGTCGATCATGCGCCCCTCGAAGCGGAACACCCCGCGCTCGCCCTCGGCCGCGGCCAGCACGGCGCGCGCCCAGGCGAGCGTCTCCGCATCGGGGCGGTAGGCCGCGCGGATCGTTTCGACCTGACCGGGATGGATGCAGGCGGATGCCGCGAAGCCGCTGGCCGCGGCATCCGTCGCCTCTCGGCGGAGCCCCCGTTCGTCGGCGATGTCGACATGCACGGCGTCGATCGCGGCGGTGCCCTCGGCGCCCGCCGCCAGCAGCACACGCGAGCGGGCGTAGCGGGCGATCTCGCGATAGCCGCCAGGCCCCTTCTTGCCCGGCTTGCGGCTCGACGTGCCGCCGAGCGAGGCGACGAGGTCTTCCGCGCCCCACATCAGCGCCACGACGCGCGGTGCGGCCGCGATCTTCTCGGCCGCGACGACGCCGCGCGCCGTCTCGCACAGCGCGATGATCTCGAACCGCGGGTCGATGCGGGCGATCTTCTTGGCCGACTCGGCCTTCGCGACCATTATCGTGCGGAAGTCGGTCTGCGACAGCGTCGCCATGTCGGCCTCGAAGTCCACCGTGCCGACGGGGTTCACCCGCACGATCACGCGCTCCGGATCGACGTGCGCATCGATCAGGGCACCACGCGCGACCACCTTGTCGGTTGGGGCGACCGCGTCTTCGAGGTCGAGGATCACCGCGTCGGCGCGCTCGAGGGCCTTCGCGTAGCGTTCGGGGCGGTCGGCGGGACAGAACAGCAGCGCGGGCCCGAGCATGAACGTCATGAGGCGCTCTCCACCGGTGCGGCCCACATCAATGCGACGCGGGTTGCGAGCGCGACGACCTCGCCATCCTGATTGCGCCCGGTGTGCCGCATCGTGACGATGCCCTGCCCGGGCCTCGACGCCGACGCCCGCACGGCGACGATCTCGGTCGCGGTGTAGAGCGTGTCGCCGGCGAACAGCGGGTGCGGGAACGAGATGTCGCTGAGCCCGAGCTGCGCGACGAGCGTGCCCTGGGTCAGCTGCGTGACCGACGCGCCGACCATCGTCGCGAGCGTCCACATCGAGTTCATCAGGCGCTGCCCGAACGGCTGCGTGGCCGAGAACGCCGCGTCGAGGTGCAGGGCCTGCGAGTTCATCGTGAGCGACGAGAACAGCACGTTGTCGGCTTCGGTCGCGGTGCGGCCGGGGCGGTGCAGATAGGTCGCGCCGACCTCGAACTCGTCGAGGTAGAGCCCGCGCTGGACGATCTCGGTCACGGGATCACGCTACCGCGGGCAGGCCCAGCGCACGGGCGATCACGAGCAGCTGGACCTCGGTCGTCCCCTCGCCGATCTCGAGGATCTTCGAGTCGCGGAAGTGCCGTGCGACCGGGTACTCGTTCATGAAGCCGTTGCCGCCGAAGATCTGCGTCGCGTCGCGCGCGTTGTCCATCGCCGCGTCGGATGCCGTGAGCTTGGCGATGGCGGCCTCCGGCCCGAACGGACGCCCGGCGTCGCGCAGTCTCGCCGCGTGCAGCCATGCCAGCCGGGCGCCGTGCACACGCAGCTGCATGCGCGCGAGCATGAACTGGATCGCCTGCCGCGACCCGAGGCTCGCACCGAACACCTGCCGGGTCTCGGCGTAGTCGAGGGCGGCTTCGAGGCATCCCTCCGCCGCGCCCGTCGACAGCGCGGCGATCGCAACGCGCCCCTCGTCGAGGATCGAGAGGAAGTTCGCGAACCCCCGCCCGCGCTCGCCGAGAAGGTTCGCGGCGGGCACGCGCGCGCCGTCGAAGGTCAGCGGATGCGTGTCGGACGCGTGCCAGCCGACCTTGTCGTACGCCGGCCCGACCGTGAATCCCGGGGTTCCGGACGGAACGATGATCGTCGAGATCTCTTTGCGCTCGCCCCGCGGGCCGCTCGTCGTGCCCGTGACCGCCGTCACGGTGACGAAGCGTGTGATCGCGGTGCCCGAGTTCGTGATGAACTGCTTCGCCCCGTCGATGACCCACTCGTCGCCCTCGAGCCGTGCGGTCGTGCGCGTGCCGCCGGCATCCGACCCCGCCTCGGGTTCGGTGAGACCGAAGCCGGCGAGCGCGCGACCGGCGAGGAGGTCGGGCAACAGCTCTTCGCGCTGCGCGTCGGTGCCGAAGCGGAATACCGGCATGGCGCCGAGGCTCACGCCGGCTTCCAGGGTGATGGCGATCGACTGGTCGACGCGACCGAGCGCCTCGATCGCGAGGCCGAGCGCCACATAGTCGCCGCCCTGCCCACCGACGTCTTCGGGGAACGGCAGGCCGAACAGCCCCAGCTCGCCCATTCCGGCGACGATGTCGAGAGGCAGCGTCTTCGTGCGATCGGCCTCGTAGGCCCCCGGGGCCACCTGCTCGTCGGCGAATGCGCGCACCATCTCGGCCAGCTCACGCTGCTCATCGGTCAGTCCGTACGCCGACAGGTCGAGCACGCTCATGCCATCTCCTTCGATGCGGTCACGATCCGGTCACGGGGCTTCGTGCATGCTGGCACGCCCGGAGACAGCCGGGTTAGTGTTCCTTAACCGAGTCACCCCAGGTTAGCGAGGATTAACTGGAATGGCAACGAAGTCTGCCGCAGTGACGGCATCCGCCGCGGGAACAGGCACCGGTCGCGGTCGCGCGAAGGCCGAGCGGTATGACTCCCTCCTGCACGAAGCCGCCCGACTGTTCGCCGCGAACGGGTTCGACGGCGTGAGCCTGGAAGACATCGGGTCGGCGGTGGGTATCACCGGCCCTGCCGTCTACCGCCATTTCTCGAGCAAACGCGCCCTGCTCGCCGCAATCCTGCTGCGCGCCAGTGAAGGACTGCTCGCGGGCGGCAGGCGGGTGCTCGAGGCCGACGCCGACCCTGTGCAACAGCTGCGCGACCTGATCGACTTTCACGTGGAGTTCGCGCTCGCCGACGCCGATGTCATCCGAGTGCACGACCGCGATCTGGCGCACCTGAGCGACGACGACCGCCACCGTGTACGGCGACTGCAGAGCGAGTACGTCGACCTGTGGACCGGTGTGCTCGCGCGTCTCCACTCCGAAGGTTCGGCACCGGATCTGCGCGTGCGGGCGCACGCAGGCTTCGGGCTCATCAACTCGACGCCGTACTCGGTGCGTGCGCTGCGCGAGGCGCCCGAGGATGCCGTCGTGCGCGGCATCCTCGCCGACATGGCCTACGCGGCACTCTCGGCGCGCTGACACGCGCACGACCACCGCCGCACGTCACACCAGCAGCATCGCCCGCCCGGGCTCGCGCAGCACGTCGCCGATCGCGGCGAGGAAGCGCGCGCCCTGCTCACCGTCGACGAGGCGATGGTCGAACGACAGGCTGAGCGTCATGACGTCGCGGAGAGCGATCTCACCCTCGAACTCCCACGGGCGCCGCCGCACCGCGCCGATGCCGAGGATGCCCGCCTCGGGCGGGTTGAGGATCGGCGTACCCGCATCGATGCCGAACGTGCCGAAGTTGGTGATCGAGAAGGTCCCGCCGGTGAGCGCGGACGGCGCCGCTCGACCTGAGCGAGCCGTCTGGGTCAGCTCGCGCAGGGCGCCCTGGAGCTCCGCGAGGCCGAGCAGGTGCGCGTCGGGAATGTGCGGCACGATCAGTCCGCGCTCGGTCGCCGCCGCGATGCCGAGGTTCACGTAGTGGTGCTGCACGATCTCGCCCGCCTCATCGTCCCAGCGCGAGTTGAGCGACGGCTCGCCACGCAGCGCGAGGCACACGGCTTTGGCGACGACGGCGAGGATGCCGATGCGATGCTCGGCGAGACGCGGGTCGGCACGCAGGCCCGCGACGAGGCGCGTCGTCTCGGTGACATCGACCTCGAGGAAGCAGGTGACGTGGGGCGCGGTGAAGGCACTGCGCACCATCGCCGCGGCGGTCGCCTTGCGCACCCCGCGGATCGGGATTCGCGTCTCGCGGGCGCCCCCGTCGGGGCGCACGGCGGCAGCGGATGCGGACGCGACCGCCGCGGCGGGAGCCGGAGGCATCCGCTCGGCGAAGCGCTCGACGTCTTCGCGTCGGATGACCCCGGTGACGCCGGATGCCTCGACGAGCGCCAGATCGACACCGAGCTGCTTCGCGAACTGGCGCACGGGCGGCGTCGACCGCGGCCGCTCGTGACGCACGTCGGCGGGCGGCTCGTCGGCGACGACGTCGTGCGGAGCCGCGTCCAGAACGGCGGTGTCGGATGCCGGGGCCAGGGGTCGCCCGCTGCGCGCACGACGCTGCGGCCTGCCCGCTGCGCGGGGCGCGGCCCCGTAGCCCACGAGGTTCGGGACGGCCTTCTCGGGCTCGGCCTCGGCCTCGGCTTCGGACTCGCGCTCGGGCGCGGCGGAGGCTTCCGCGGCGGGGGCGCTCGGCGACGAAGACTCCCCGCCCGGAACGTCGATCTCGATCAACGGGCTGCCGACCGCGACGACGTCGCCCGCGGCCGCATGCAGGGTCTGCACGACGCCTGCGAACGGCGAGGGCAGTTCGACGATCGCCTTGGCCGTCTCGACCTCGGCGATCGGCTGGTTGAGGGCCACGGCGTCACCCTCGGCGACGAGCCACTGCACGATCTCGGCTTCGGGAAGGCCCTCGCCGAGGTCGGGAAGACGGAACTCCGAGATCATCGCGCCACCTCCGAGAGGCTGTTCGGCCGGTCCAGCACCCGGTCGACGGCGTCGAGGATGCGGTCGAGGTCGGGGATATGGTGCTTCTCGAGCTTGGCCGGCGGATACGGGATGTCGTGGCCGGTGACTCGCACGGGCGCCGCCTCGAGGTGATGGAAGCACTGCTCGGTGATGCTCGTGATCAGCTCGGCCCCGACGCCGGCCTCTCCCCCGGCCTCGTGCGTCACGACCACGCGTCCGGTCTTCCGCACCGACGCCGACACGGTGCGGTAGTCGACGGGCGACAGCGAGCGCACATCGATGACCTCGATCGAGATCCCGTCGTCTTCGGCCGCCGTCGCGGCATCCAGCGCCGTCGTCACCTGCGCGCCGTAGGTGACGAGCGTGACGTCGGTGCCCTCGCGTACGACGCGGGCGAGGCCCATCGGCGCCGCGTCGGCGATGTCGGCGTCGAGGTCGATGTCACCCTCCGGACCCTCGAACCGCGTGTGATAGAGCCGCTTCGGCTCGAAGAACACGACCGGATCGTCGCACGCGATCGCCTGCTGCAGCACGGTGTAGGCATCCTTCGGGTTCGACACTGCGACCACCCGCAGCCCCGCGGTGTGCACGAAATAGGCCTCGGGCGATTCGGAGTGGTGCTCGGCCGCGCCGACGCCACCGGCCCACGGAATGCGGATCGTGATCGGCATGTTCACGCGTCCGCCGGTGCGATAGTGGAGCTTCGCGACCTGGCAGACGATCTGATCGAACGCCGGGTAGACGAACCCGTCGAACTGGATCTCGACGACGGGGCGGAAGCCGCGGTACGCGAGGCCTACGGCCGTGCCCATGATCCCCGACTCGGCGAGCGGGGTGTCGATCACCCGCTGCGCGCCGAACTCGGCCTGCAGCCCGTCCGTGATGCGGAACACGCCGCCGAGCTTTCCGACGTCCTCCCCCATGATCAGCACCCGGTCATCGCGCGCCATCGCCGACCGGAGACCGGCGGTGAGCGCCTTGCCCATCGCGAGCCGGGTCATCGCGCCACCCGCCCGGTGCTGGCCGCCGCGGGCTCGTCGACGAAGCCGTCGAGGTACGCCGCGAAGCGCTCGCGCTGACGGTCGATGCCCGTGTGCGGCTCGGCGTAGACATGGTCGAGGACCTCGATCGCCGGGCGGGTCTGGGCGGTCAGCACGACGTCGCGCATCTCGGCGGCGAGAGCGTCACCGGCGGCAACCACGTCGCTCGCAAAGGCGTCGTCGAATGCCCCGACGCGGCGCAGGTGCGCCTCGAGCCGCAGCAGCGGGTCGCGGCCGCGCCACATCTCGAGCTCGTCCTTGTCGCGGTAGCGCGTCGGGTCATCCGAGGTCGTGTGCGGCCCCATGCGGTAGGTCACCGCCTCGATGAAGGCCGGCCCTTCGCCCGAGCGAGCACGATCGAGGGCCCAGCGCATCGCCGCCGTGCACGCGATCGCGTCGTTGCCGTCGACGCGCAGACTCGGGATGCCGAAGCCGGGCGCGCGCCCCGCGATCGTGAACCGCGACTGCACGCTCACCGGCTCAGAGATCGCCCACTGATTGTTCGAGCACACGAACACGACCGGCGCGGTGAACGACGAGGCGAAGACCATCGCCTCGTTGACATCGCCCTGGCTCGTCGCGCCGTCGCCGAAGTACGCGACCGACACCTGGTCGGTGCCGTCACGCTGGATGCCCATGGCGTACCCGACGGCGTGCAGCGACTGTGCGCCGATGATGATCTGCGGCGTGGCGACGTGCAGCTGCTGCGGGTCGAAGGTGCCGTGCACCTCGCCGCGCCAGCCGAGCACCAGGTCGGCGGGCCGCGCCCCGCGCACGACGAGCACGCCGAGTTCGCGGTAGCTCGGGAAGAGGAAGTCATCGGCGCGACAGGCGCGCGCACTGGCGACCTGGATCGCCTCCTGCCCCTGCGCCGGCGCCCAGAGTCCGAGATGACCCTGACGCTGAAGAGCGACGCCCTCGCCGTCGAGGCGCCGCGTGATCGCCATCTCGCGATAGAGCCCGCGCAAGGCATCGTGGTCGATGTCGTCGGCCCAGCGGTCGAGGCGTGCATCGTGCACGCGCTCACCGTCGGGGGTGAGCAGCTGCGCGACGTCGTCGAGGTCTGTCGCACGAGTCGTGTCGGTGGTCAGGGTGTACATCATCGTCATCCCTTCGGGGTGCGCGCTCGGCCTTGTGGGCCGGCACACGTCCAGACGTCGGCTTCGTCGCCGACTGCTCTGAGGCTACGGCCAGGTCGCACCTCGCTCAACCATTGCAGCCCGCCTTGAGCATGTTGCGCAGAACTGCCTGCGGATGCCTGCTATGGTCGTGCACTATGGGAACCCTCGACCGCGTCGATCTCGAGCTGCTGAACGCTCTCGCCGATGACCACCGCGCGACGGTCGTCGCGCTCGCCGACCGACTGGGACTGTCGCGCAACACCGTTCAGGCCCGCATGGCGCGCCTCGAGCGATCCGGCGTGTTCCACTCCTTCGAGCGGGCGATGTCGCCGGCCGCGCTGGGCCTGCCGATCGAGGCGATGATCAGCGTCATCGTGCGCCAGGCCGAGATCCCGCGCATCACCACCGAGATCGCCGAGATTCCCGAGGTCGTGCAGGCGCACGGCCTCAGCGGTCAGGTCGACCTGCTCGTGCGCGTCGCCGCGCGCGACACTCAGCACCTCTTCGACGTCGACGCCCGCATCCTGTCGATCGACGGCGTCGAGCGCACCGAGACCTCGCTCGTCATGGGCGAGGTGATCGGCTACCGGATCAGGCCGATCCTCGAGGCAGCTCACCGGGAATCGGCTCGACGGGAAGCGTGAGCGCGTCGGCGCTAGCGTCTGCGTCCGAGGCATCCATCCTCACCAACACGACCCCGGCGAGCAGCACCGCGCCGCCGACGAACTGGATCGGCGCCGGCGTCTCGCCGAGCAGCAGCCAAGCGAACCCGAGGGCGAAGAGCACTTCGCTGAGGCCGATGAAGGATGCCAGCCGCGAGCCCACGCGCGGCACGGCCATGACGCCCAGCGCGTAGCCGAGGGTCGTTCCGACGGCGCCCACCCACAGCATCGGGAGGATGCCCGGCACGTCGACCCCGCGGAAGACCACCGTCACGTCGGGTGCGGCGAACGGGATGGCGCCGGTGAGCGCCACGACGCCCATGAAGACGGCCCCGACCAGCAGTCCGCCTGACGCGAGGGCGAGCGGCGGCAGGTCGTCGCCTGTGCGCTCGCTCATCACGAAGTAGACGCACACCGTGACGGCGGCCCCGAGCGCGAGCAGGGTGCCGAGCAGGTCGAAGCGCGCTCCCGAGATGTCGACGACGAGCACGAGTCCCGTGACGGCGACGATCGACCCGATGATCACGAGTCGTGACGGCGCACGGCGCGTGCGCAGCCACACGAAGCCGACGAGCAGCACGGGAGCGAGGTACTGGATGAGCAGGGCGACCGCGACGGGCATCCGCTGCATGGCGGAGAAGAACAGCAGCTGGCATCCGGCGACCGGAATCAGGCCGAAGGCGAGCAGCGAGCGCCAGTGCCGCCGCAGAAACGAGCGTTCGCGCCGCACCGCGCGCACGAGCGCGGGCGAGAGGATGAGGCCCGCGAGCCCCATCCGCACGACGAGCGCGGCCGAGAGCGACCAGCCCGCCTCGAGCAGCGGCTTGACGAGCGGCCCGCTCGACGAGAACGCGAGGGCCGACACGACGGCCATCACGATGCCGCTCGTCCGGCGGTGCGGCGCGCGGGAGGCGGGCGGCAGCGCGTTGCGCGGGGCGGGTGCGATGATCTCCAGCGGAGCGGTGTGCGTCACCGGCGGTCCTGTCATGAGTGTTCGGTGTTTACACTGGTGACAGTACTGCCGACAACAGTCAGGAGTCAACATGGTCTTCATCCATGACACCGAGATGTCGCTGCGCGCCGCCGCCGCGCTCGTGAACACCCTGCCCGAGACCGACACCGAGGGCATCGATCGCCTCGTTTCGCAGAGCGACTTCGACGCCTACCTCGACGAGTACGCCTACACCGGCACGTTCCACCGCGACGACGACGAGCTCGCCGCCGTGCGGGCGAACCGTCCGCGCCTGCGCGAGCTCTGGAACGTCGATCGCGACGGCGCCGTGCCCCTCGTGAACGCGATGCTGCGCGACGGCCACGCACTCCCCCAGCTCGTCATCCACGACGAGTTCGACTGGCACATCCACGCCACCGAGCCCGACGCGCCGCTGTCGGTGCGCATGCTCGTCGAGTCGGCGATGGCCTTCGTCGACGTCATCCGTTCGGATCAGTGGGACCGGGTGCGCATCTGCTCCGCAGACGACTGCGAATCGGTCTACGTCGACTTCTCGAAGAACGGCTCGAAGCGCTACTGCGACACCGGCAACTGCGGCAATCGCATGAACGTCATCGCGTATCGCCGGCGGAAGGCCGAAGAAAGCGCTTGATCTCGGATGCCGCGCGCTGCGGCGTCTCGTAGTGGATCAGGTGCCCGACGGCGGGGATCTCGACCAGTTCCGCATCCGGGAACAGGGTCTGCAGGTGGCGCTGCGCCTCGATCGGCGTGATGTCGTCTTTCTCGGCGGCGATCAGCAGCGCCGGCTGTGAGATCTGCGGCGCGAACCGGCGCACGTCGTTCGACACCGACGCGACGAAGCCCTCGTGCAGCACGTCGCGGTCGCTGAACTCGGAGAAATAGGTGTCGTGCTGGTCGTGGATGAACGCGCGCAGCGCCTTGTCGTGCGTCTTGGCCATCGACACGCTCATGATCCGCACGATGGCGCGATTGCGCAGCAGACCATCGCCGAGCGCGCGCGGCAGTCGCGCCCCGGCCCAGTAGTAGAAGACGGCGAGGCGGGTCAGGATGCCCCGGGGCCCCTCGAGCGCCGGCGCGCCGATCGGGTTCACGAGGATCACGCGCGGGGTGGGCAGCCCGCTCGCCACCGCAGCCGAGACGACGATCGACCCGAACGAGTGGCCGAGGATCGGCGCGCCGGGCGCGACCGCGGCGGTGAACTCGACGAGCCACGCGGCATACGCCTCGAGAGTGTGCTCGGTGGTTGCTCCATCGGCACCGTGTAGCGGAGGTGTCTCACCGAACCCCGGCAGGTCGGGCGAGATGACGCGGATGCCATCGAGGGATGCCACGACCGGCTCGAGCCCGTGGTGATCGCCCCGGTACCCGTGCACGGCGACCAGCGGCTCCGTGGCATCCGCGTCGCCGTAGACCCAATACGCTGTCGGCCCACCGGGCAGCTCGACAACGTGCCGCTGGACGGGGATCGCGCTGAGCGCGCCAGCGTAGGGCGAGGGCACGGTCGTAGGCACCCGACGAGTCTACGAGTCGAGTCACGGGTGCCAGTGGAGTGGCGGGCCGGCTCGTCAGTCCAGGGTGATGCTTACAGCACCTTCAGGAGGTGATGTGCAATATCCGAATCCGTACTTCTTGCCACCCTCGGGCACGAGGGAGACGCCGATACTGAGGGTTCCGCTCTTGTTGGAGAGGATCATGCCGTTGCTGAGGTCATCGTCCTCATAGGGGACCAGACCCGAGGCGGCAAGGGCATCGACGACGGCCTGAGCGTTGTCCACGCCGGCGACGCCGAGGATACGAACGGGACCGTTACCAGCGATGTTGTTACCGGGGCGCCGGTAGTCGCAGTCAAGCCCACCGACAGCAGAGAAGTCGACGCTCGCGACCGCTTGGTCGATGAGGTCCTCCTGGGGGCCTTTCCACGCCCGATCGCCGCACCCCGTCAAGACGACCAAAGATCCGACCACCATCGCGGCCGCAAGCGCGCGCAGCGCCCGGCTGTCGCCGTGCGGTTTACGGTCCATTCGTTTCCTTCTCATAGAGCTGCGGCGACCTACATCACGTGCCGGACGAATTCTCTCGGACGCAGGATGAGCCGACCATGCCACAGTGGGCCGAGATCGGTGAGGTCGGAGTCAGACGACACGATCACTCTGGCGTCGACGCCCGGGTCCCGCGCGAGAGCGAGGATCGCGCTGTCCTCGTAGTCGCCGATTCCCGCGTCGGTGACGAGTGGTTCGACCGTCCCGCCGCCACTGAACTCGCAGACATCGACGATGGCCCCGATGTAGGCGTCGGCCGTCGCTTCATCGATGCCCGTGGCGAACATGACGCGCCGGACGTTCCGCAGGATGTGCGGAGAGGTGAACAGGCGGAACCGGTTGTCGAAAGCCAGGGCGACGGCGTCGGCAGACGGGTTCGCGCTCGTCGGCGGTGGCGGTGTCGGGAGGAGCGGCCACGCGCCATCGTCGCCGAGGATGTCCTCGGATAGACGTTGACGCCGAAGACGACCGCTTCGCCCGGTGTGACGCTCACGCTGCGGCGGCCGGCCTCTTGATGAGGGCCATCACTTCGTCGGGGCTGAGGCGGCGCCCGCCGAGCTGCTCGCGCACGTCGGCGCGGATCGCGTGCAGCTTCTCGAGGCGGAGGCGCGCCTGGTAGTCGCGCACAGCGATACGCAGGAACTCGCTGCGGTTCCCGTGCGCATAGTGGGCGACGACCTCGTCCAGCCCGGACCGGAACTCAGGGTCGATCGCGAACCCGACAGTCTGTGCGACCATGCCACTCCTCCGTTGCTTACGCGTATGCAACAGTGTACGCCCGCGTGGCGTTTCGCGCCGCTGTCGGAGGGTTCCCCTAGCGTCGAAGGCATGGAGAGATGGCAGGCGGTACCCCTGTGGGACGAGACTGCCGCCGACCTCGCCGAACCGAGCACGCCGGGCTCTGGCTGGGCAGACACGCTCGGTGTCTTCGACCTCGAGACCACCGGTGTCGACGTCACCGCTGACCGCATCGTGACGGCGCACGTCGGGCTGCTCTCGGCCGACGGCCGTCCGATCGAGGCGCGATCGTGGCTCGCCGATCCGGGCATCGATATTCCCGAGGGCGCGACGGCCGTGCACGGCATCACGACCGAGCACGCGAGAGCGCACGGGCACCCCGCCGCACAGGTGGTCGCGGAGGTCGTCGACGCACTGCGGGCGCTGCTCGACGCGGGCATCCCGGTCGTCGCCTACAACGCCCCGTACGACTTCTCGCTGCTGAAGTACGAAGCGCTGCGCCATGGCATCCGGCCGATCGACGATCCGGCGCCGGTGATCGACCCGCTCGTGCTCGACAAGGCGCACGACCGGTACCGCAAGGGCAAGCGCACGCTCGAGGTCGTCGCGGCCCACTACGCCGTGCCGCTCGTCGGCGCACACGATGCCGCGGCGGATGCCATTGCCGCGGGCCGCGTCGCGCAGGCCCTCGCCCGCCGCTACGAGCTCGAGGGGCCCGTCGGCGAGCTGCACACCCAGCAGATCGCGTGGGCGCGCGCACAGGCCGAGAGCCTCACCGAGTACTTCATCCGGGTGGGGCGCTTCGACCCGGAAGACCGTCTCGACGGCAGCTGGCCGATCCGCTGACCCTTCGCCGCGTCGACCCTTCGACAAGCTCAGGGACCGGGCTTCCGCTCAGGGACCGGACTGGGGTGCCCCGCCACAGACGACGAAAGCCCCGCCGGAGCGGGGCTTTCGAGGGCGGAGCCTTACTTGGATGAGCCGCCGAAGTTCTTGAAGCGCTGGTTGAACTTCTCGACGCGACCGGCCGAGTCCATGATGCGCTGCTTGCCCGTGTAGAACGGGTGCGACGCCGAGGAGATCTCGACGTCGATGACGGGGTACGTGACGCCGTCGAGCTCGATCGTCTTCTCGCTCGTGACCGTCGAACGGGTCAGGAACGTGTCGCCGGAACCGAGGTCGCGGAACACGACCGCGTTGTACTCGGGGTGAATGTCAGTCTTCATGGGGTTCCTTACGTGGTGCCCTGGATTTTGCCAGGGCGAGGAAAAGTCTGCTGGTGCGAGTGCACCAAGGGTCTATATTACCAGTCCTTCGACAAGCTCAGGAACCGTTCGTCGCGCGAGCCGCGAACCGGCCGTCCTCGGACGAAAGCGCGATCGGCATGCCGAAGGTCTCGGTGAGGTTCTCGGAGGTCAGCACATCGCCGATCGGCCCGGAGGCGACGGCGTGGCCGTCGCGCAGCAGCAGCACGTGGGTGAATCCGACCGGGATCTCTTCGACGTGGTGCGTCACCATGATCATCGCGGGCGTGCTCTCTTCCTGCGCGTAGCCGCCGAGCAGCCCGAGCAGCTCTTCCCGGGCGCCGAGGTCGAGGCTCGCCGTCGGCTCATCGAGCAGCAGCACTTCGGGGTCGGTCATGACGGCTCGCGCGATCTGCACGCGCTTCTGCTCGCCGTCCGACAGCGTTCCGAACGTGCGCTCGGCGAGGTGCTCGAGCTTCCACTCCGCCAGCACGCGGCGCGCACGCCGCTCGTCGATCGCCTCGTAGGTCTCGTTCCAGCGGCCCAGCACCGAGAACGCGGCCGTCAGCACGACATCGAGCACGGTCTCTTCCGGCGGCACGCGCTTCGCCATCGCCGACGACGCGAAACCGATGCGCGGGCGCAGCTCGAAGACGTCCGTGCGCCCGAGGCGCTCGTCGAGAATCGTGACGCTGCCCGAGGTCGGATGCTCCAAGGTCGCCGCGAGCTGCAGGATGGTGGTCTTACCGGCGCCGTTCGGGCCGAGGACCACCCAGCGCTGGTCATCGGTGACCGTCCACTCGAGGTGATCGACGATGTTGCGGGCGTTCCGACGCACGACGACGTCAGCGAACTCGAGGACCTGGGGCATGTCCTCCAGCCTATCGAACGGGCCTCGCGATGACGCGTCTCACGCGCCCGCGGCGACCTCTCGATACAGGGCTTCCGTGGCATCCGCGATCGCTTGCCAACTGAACGCCGTCGTGGCCCGCTCGCGGCCCGCGGCGCCGTACACCCGCGCGCGCTCGGGGTCGGATACCACCTCGGTCAGCGTCGCCGCGAGGTCGGCGACGAAGCGGTCGGGATCGACCGGCGTGCCCGTGCCGTCCTGCGCCTGCTCGATGGGCACGAGCCGCCCCGTGACGCCGTCGACGACGACCTCGGGGATGCCCCCCGTCGCCGTGCCGACGACAGCCGCGCCGCACGCCATCGCCTCGAGGTTCACGATGCCGAGCGGCTCGTACACGCTCGGGCAGACGAAGGTGGTCGCCGACGTGAGGATCGCGCACAGCTGATCGCGCTGCAAGAACTCGTCGATCCAGACGACGCCGTCCCTGGTCTGCTGCAGGTCGCGCACCAGACCCTCGACCTCGGCCATGATCTGCGGGGTGTCCGGCGCCCCGGCGCACAGCACGACCTGCACCTCGGTCGGCAGCAGCGCCGCCGCGCGCAGGAAGTAGGGCAGGCCCTTCTGGCGCGTGATGCGGCCGACGAACACGACCGAGGGCCGGTTCGGGTCGATGCCGAAACGCTCGAGGAGCGCGTGATCGGTCTGCGGATGCCAGGCATCCACATCGATCCCGTTGTAGATCACCCGCACCTTCTCAGGATCGAGGCTCGGGTAGCTGCGCAGAATGTCGCGGCGCATGCCGTCGCTGACGGCGACGACCGCCGCCGCGTGCTCGTACGCGGTCTTCTCGATGTAGCTCGACACGGCGTAGCCGCCGCCGAGCTGCTCGGCCTTCCACGGGCGCAGCGGCTCGAGCGAGTGCGCCGTGACGACGTGCGGGATGCCATGCAGCAGAGACGCCAGGTGGCCGGCGAAATTCGCGTACCACGTGTGCGAGTGCACGACGTCGGCACCGGCGACGTCGCCGACGATCTCGAGGTCGACACCGAGCGTCTGCACGGCGCCGTTTGCCGTCGCCAGTTCGGTCGGCACCTCGTAGGCCGTGGTGCCCGGTTCGTCGCGCGGGCCTCCGAACGCGCGCACCTGCACCTCGAGCCGCTCGCGCAGCGCTTTCACGAGCTCTGTGACGTGGACACCGGCTCCCCCATAGATCTCCGGCGGGTATTCCTTGGTGACGATGTCGACTCGCATGTCGTGAACGCTAGTACAGGCGCCGATGTCGGGCATAGTGTGGTGCCATGCCAGCAGCGCCGAAGGTATTCGGGATCATCCTCGCCGGAGGCGAGGGAAAGCGACTCATGCCACTGACGGAGGATCGCGCGAAACCCGCGGTGCCGTTCGGTGGGCAGTATCGCCTCATCGATTTCGCCATCTCCAATCTCATCAACTCGGGACTTCGACAGATCGTCGTACTGACGCAGTACAAGTCTCACAGCCTCGACCGGCACATCTCGCAGACATGGCGCATGTCGGCGCTCCTGAACTCGTACGTGGCGTCGGTGCCCGCACAGCAGCGGCTCGGCAAGCGCTGGTTCTCGGGCTCAGCCGACGCGATCCTGCAGTCACTCAACCTGATCCAGGACGAGAAGCCCGACATCGTGATGGTGATCGGCGCCGACCACGTCTACCGCATGGACTTCGAGCAGATGCTCGAGGCGCACATCGCGTCGGGTGCCAAGGCGACCGTCGCCGGCATCCGGCAGCCCATCGGGCTCGCGAACCAGTTCGGCGTCATCGACCTTGACCCGACCGACAACATCACCATCCGCGAGTTCCTCGAGAAGCCGCAGAACCCGACCGGGCTCTCCGACAGCCCGCACGAGGTGCTCGCGTCGATGGGCAACTACATCTTCAACACCGATGCGTTGATCGAAGCCGTCGAATCCGACGGCGAACTGTCGACCTCGAACCACGACATGGGCGGCGACATCATCCCGTATTTCGTGAACCGGGGCGAAGCGGCGGTGTACGACTTCAAGCGCAACGACGTGCCCGGATCGACCGATCGCGACCGCGACTACTGGCGCGACGTGGGGACCATCGACTCGTTCTTCGACGCGCACATGGACCTCATCTCGACGCTGCCGATCTTCAACCTGTACAACATGGATTGGCCGATCCACTCGCAGGCGATCAACTCGCCGCCGGCGAAGTTCGTGCGCGACGGCGTCGGGCGGATGGGCAACGCGATCGACTCGATCGTGTCGCTCGGTTCGGTGCTGTCGGGGACGCACCTCGAGCGCTCCGTCGTCGGCCCGTGGACCCTGTCGGCGGGCGGATCGACCATCACCGACTCGGTGCTGTTCGATCACGTCGACGTCGGCGCGGGGGCGCGGGTGAACCGTGCGATCCTCGACAAGAACGTGGTGCTCGAGCCGGGTGCCACGGTCGGCGTCGACCGCGCGCTCGACCTGTCGCGCGGCTACACCGTGACCGAGAGCGGCATCACGGTCGTCGGCAAGAACATCCGCGTCACGCGCTGACGCGGGAGCGCGCGGGTCGGGCCGGTAGGTTGGTCGGGTGCCTGACGCCCGCTTCCTCGTCGTATTCGACGCCGACTCCACGCTGCTGCGCAACGAAGTCATCGAGCTGATCGCCGACGAGGCCGGCCGAGGTGCCGAGGTCGCCGCGGCCACCGAGGCCGCGATGCGCGGCGAGGTGGATTTCGCGACGAGCCTGCGCTCGCGCGTGCAGCAGCTTCGGGGGGTGCCCACGGCGGCGTTCGCCCGGGTGCTCGCGCGCGTCGAGCCGACGCCTGGCGCGGCCGAGCTGATCGCCGCGATCCACGCGCGCGGCGGCGTCGCGGCTGTGGTGTCGGGCGGCTTCCACGAGATCCTCGACGCCGTGGCGCCGCCGCTCGGCGTCGATCAGTGGCGGGCGAACCGGCTCGGTGTCGTAGACGGCGCGCTCACGGGCGAGGTCGACGGAGAGATCGTGGATGCCGCGGCCAAGGCCCACTCGCTGCGGGGCTGGGCCGAGGCATCCGGCGTTCCACTCTCACGCACGATCGCCGTCGGCGACGGCGCGAACGACCTGCTGATGATGGCCTCGGCGGGCCTCGGCGTCGCCTTCAACGCCAAGCCCGCGGTGCGAGCCGCTGCAGATCTCGTGGTCGGGCCCGTCGATCTGCGCGAGCTGATCCCGCTGCTGCCGTAGGACCTGCAGTCGTCAGTGCCCCATCCCGAGGCCACCGTCGACCGGGATGACCGCACCCGAGATGTAGGCGGCGTCGTCGGATGCCAGCCAGACGACCACGCCCGCGACCTCGTCCGCCGTGGCGAACCGGCCCGCGGGGATGTTGCGCCTGTACTCGGCCTGGGTGTCTTCGGGCAGCTCAGCGGTCATGTCGGTCTCGATGAAGCCCGGGGCCACGACGTTCGCCGTGATGCCGCGACCGCCGAGCTCGCGCGTCAGCGAACGGGCGAACCCGACGAGGGCCGCCTTCGACGACGAGTAGTTGATCTGCCCTGCCGAGCCGTAGAGCCCGACGACGCTCGAGATGAGGACGACTCGGCCCCACTTTGCCCGCAGCATGCCCTTCGAGGCCCGCTTGACGACGCGGAAGGTGCCGCCCAGGTTCGTCGAGACGACCGAGTCGAAGTCATCCTCGGTCATCCGCAGCAGCAGCGTGTCCTTCGTGATGCCGGCGTTCGCGATGACGATCTCGACGGTGCCGAGCTGCTGCTCGACCTCGCGGAACGCGGCGTCCAGCGACGCGGCATCCGTCACATCGGCACGGACCGTGAGCGTGCCTGCCGGGCCCTCGCCCGAGCGCGCCGTGACGGCGGTCTTGTAGCCCGCGGCGACGAAACGCTCGGCGATCGCGCGGCCGATGCCGCGGTTTCCGCCGGTGACGAGGACGACTCTGTCGGTGGACATGCTGCTCCCTGAGGGGTTCGAGGCGGCGACGTCGGTCGCTCGGGCCGTGGACCAGCCTAACGGGCGAGCCGCCGCCCGCTAGGCTGGCAACAGGCGAGAGGAGCCCCCGTGACCGACACTTCCGGCGCACAGCCGTACGACGATTCCGTGCCCCCGGTGCCCGCCGCGCCACCCGTACCGCCGGCTGTCGCCGGCAACGGAGCCTCGTACGACGCGGCGCCCTACACTCCGCCGCCGGCGCCGCAGTACGACACGGGCGGCTACGCGCAGGCATCCGAGCCGCCCGCCTACGCGCCGCCGGCGTACGCGCCGCCGACCTATCCGACCTCGCCCTACGCGACAGCTCCGACCAGCCCGTATGGCGCCGCGCCGGCCGCTGCACCCGCGCCGTACGGCGGTCAGTACGGCGCCCCCGCGGCTGCCCCGTACGGCTATGGCGCATACGCGCCGCCGCGGCGCACCAACGGTCTCGCCGTCGCGTCGATGGTGCTGTCGATCCTCGGCTTCCTGTGGATTCTGCCCCTCGTCGGCCCGATTGCGGGAGCCATCATGGGCCACCTGTCGCTGGGGCAGATCAAGCGATCAGGAGAGGCCGGACGAGGCATGGCGCTGGCCGGCGTGATCGTCGGATGGGCCGGCCTGGGACTGCTCGTGCTGGTGGTGCTGTTCTTCGTCTTCGTGATCGCGGTCGGTACGTCGAGTACGACGTACCGCTACGGCGCCTGAGCCGAACGACGGCGGGCAATCCCGGCGACCGGCCGGGCCCGGCGGCGTAGGCTGAGAGGACCGTGAAGAACTCGTCTGCCCAGTCTGCGACCTCGCTGCCGCGCGCGCCGCGCGACGACGCGCAGAGCCGCATGCACAAGTACTTCACGATGATGGCCATCCGCGTCGTCTGCTTCGTGCTGATGGTCGTGATCCAGCCCTACAGCTGGTACACGTGGCTGTTCGCCATCGGGGCGATCTTCCTGCCGTACGTCGCCGTCGTGATCGCGAATGTGACCGCCGCCCCTGCAGAGCGCGCGGTGCCGCCCGAGCGCGCACTCGAGTCGCCGCGCCCAGAGGCATCCGCGCCGACCTCCCCCGCGTCGAGCGAGCCGTCCGGGGTGATCCGCATCACCGAGACCACTGTGCAGCGCCCGCCGCGCCCGCCGCAGCCGAGCGACGAGGACATCGCGTGAGCGCGGCGACGTGTTCGCGGGCGGGATGCCGCGACGACGCCCTCTGGCAGGTGATCTGGCGGAACCCTCGCATCCACTCCGCCGACCGCCGCAAGATCTGGGCCGCGTGCGACGCACACGTGGCCTACTTGCGCGACTACCTCGCGGCGCGTGACTTCCCCGTCGAGGTCGCACCGCTCGAGTCGGTGGGCGAGGCAAAAGGGGCGCAGCCGTCGGATGCCGCCGCGGAGGCCCGCTCGTGAACCGCACTGCTCTGCGCTGGACCGGCTATGTCGCGGTCGCCATCGTCTTCGCGATCGCCTGCGCGTTCCTCTCGAACTGGCAGTTCGGCCGCAACGAGTGGCGTGACACGCAGCTGCGACTGATCGCCGCGAACTACGACGCGGCGCCCGTGCCGCTGAGCGAGCTGATCGGCCGCGACGGCGAGCTCGACCCCGGCGACCAGTGGCGGCCCGTGCAGCTCACCGGCGAGTATCTGGCCGGTGACACCGTGCTCGCCCGCAACCGCGCGCACGGCGGTACGGCCGCGTTCGAGGTGCTCGTGCCCTTCCGTGCCGACAGCGGAGAGGTGTTCCTCATCAACCGAGGATGGGTGCCTCCCGGCGAGCATCAGGCCGACCCCGACGACGTGCCCGCGCCCCCGTCCGGGACCGTCACCGTCATCGCGCGCCTGATGCCCGGCGAGCCGCTGCGCAGCGCCTCGCAGTCAGCCCCCGCCGGGCAGGTCCCCACCATCAACCTGCCGATGGTCGCGACGAAGACGGGGCAGGGCGACCTCATCACCGGGGCGTACGGCCTCATGGTGTCGGAGGATCCCGCGCCCGCGTCGCGGCCGACGGCGCTCGAGTCGCCGTCGGATGACCCCGGCCCCTACCTCTCGTACGCGATCCAGTGGATCCTCTTCGCCGTGATGGGCTTCGTCTTCATCTGGTACATGATCCGCACCGAGCTGCGCCACCGACGCGAGGATGCCGAAGAGGCGGCGGCCGCGATCGCCGACGGCTCCGCACCGGCCGATGTCGCCGAGCGCCTGCAGGCATCCGAGCGCCGCCGTCGACGTCGTGGCGAGCCGCGCCGGCAGGACCGCGACATGCAGGAAGAGGACGCTCTCCTCGACGAGTTCACGCCGCGCTGAGCGTCACGCGGGTTCGCGCGACGGCGCTATGCGAGCTCGATCAGGTCCACGTAGTCGCGGCCCCAGATGTCCTCGACGCCGTCGGGCAGGATGAGCACCCGCTCGGGGTTCAGCGCCTGCACCGCACCGGAGTCGTGCGACACGAGCACCACGGCACCCTCGTAGTGCGCGAGCGCACCGAGGATCTCCTCGCGCGAGGCGGGGTCGAGGTTGTTCGTCGGCTCGTCGAGCAGCAGCATGTTCGCGCTCGAGACGACGAGCGTCGCGAGCGACAGGCGTGTCTTCTCGCCGCCCGAGAGCACCCCGGCGGGCTTGAGCACATCGTCACCCGTGAACAGGAACGATCCGAGCACCTTGCGGGCCTCGGTGGCGTTTATGTCGGGCGCCGCCGACATCATGTTCTCGAGCACCGAGCGGTTCACGTCGAGGTTCTCGTGCTCCTGCGCGTAGTACCCGATCTTGAGGCCGTGACCCGGCTCGAGCTGACCTGTGTCGGGCTTGTCGACGCCGGCGAGGATGCGCAGCAGCGTCGTCTTCCCCGCGCCGTTGAGGCCGAGCACGACGACCTTCGACCCGCGGTCGATCGCGAGGTCGACGTCGGTGAAGATCTCGAGCGAGCCGTACGACTTCGACAGGCCGGATGCCATGAGCGGCGTCTTGCCGCAGGGGGCGGGCTTGGGGAACCGCAGCTTCGCGACGCGATCCTCCTGGCGTACCTCTTCGAGGCCCGACAGCATCTTCTCGGCGCGCGCGACCATCTGGTGCGCGGCCGCGGCCTTGGATGCCTTGGCGCCGAACCGCGCCGCCTGCAGCTGCAGGGCGGTCGCCTTCTTCTCGATGTTCGACCGCTCCTTCTTGCGGCGGTCTTCATCGGCCACCCGCTGGCGCAGGTAGTTCTTCCAGTTCATGTTGTAGATGTCGATGACCTGACGCATCGCGTCGAGGTAGAACACGCGGTTGACCGTCTCGCCGACGAGCTCGACGTCGTGGCTGATCACGATCAGCCCGCCCTTGTAGTTCTTCAGGAACTCGCGCAGCCACACGACGCTGTCGGCGTCGAGGTGGTTGGTCGGCTCGTCGAGGATCATCGTCTGCGCGTCGGAGAACAGGATGCGCGCCAGCTCGATGCGGCGGCGCTGACCGCCCGACAGGGTCTTCAGCGGCTGGTCGAGAATGCGGTCGGGCAGCGACAGGTTGTGCGCGATGGACGCCGCCTCGGCCTCGGCCGCGTACCCGCCGAGCGCCTCGAAGCGCTCGGTGAGGTTGCCGTAGCGGCGCATCGCCTTCTCGGCGATCTTCGCGTCGGCATCCCCCATCTGCAGGGATGCGTCGTGCATCTGCAGCGCGAGCGTGCCCAGCCCGCGCGCGTCGAGGATGCGCGTGCGCGCGAGCATCTCGGGGTCACCCGTGCGCGGGTCCTGCGGCAGGTAGCCGAGCTCGCCCGAGCGGTCGACGCGGCCGTCCGCGGCGATCAGATCGCCCGCGAGCACCTTCGTCAGCGTCGTCTTGCCGGCGCCGTTACGGCCGACGAGGCCGATCTTGTCGCCGTCGGACACGCGGAACGACACGTCCGACATGAGCGTGCGGGCGCCGACGCGGATCTCGAGGTCGTGCACGGCGAGCACAGCGGACGTCCGATCTTCAGCGGGAGGGAGGCGGCCGGATGCCCCGTGCCGACGTGGCTGCGGGTGGCCGAACCGCCAGTCTACCGGGAACGACGAAGCCCCGACCGCTCCCTCGGATTCTGGTCCGGGGGTGCGACCGGGGCGACGCCGGTGCGGCGGGTCAGCGCGCGGTGCGGGCGAAGGCGATCGTCGCGAGCGCCGCGGCCTGATCGCCGAGCACGGCGTCGTCGAACACCACGCGGGGCGAGTGGTTCCACTCCGCCGTCCAAAGGTCGGTCTCGGGCGGTGAGGTCAGGAGTGCGATGAACGTGCCCGGCACCTCGTCGAGGACGAACGCGAAGTCCTCCGACCCCATCATCGGCGTCGGCAGGGTCATCACCCGCTGCTCGCCGAACAGGTCGCGCAGCTCCGCGAGCGCGGCCTCCGTCTCGCCCGGATCGTTCACCGTGACGGGGTACATCGTGTCGAACCTGACGTCGGCGGTGAGCCCGTGCGCGGCCGCGACGCCGTTCACCACCCGCGGGAGGCCTTCGCTGAGGATCGCGAGCGACGCCGCCGACATGTTGCGGACGGTCGCAGCGAGCTCGACCTGCTCGGGGATGACATTGACGGCGCCGTCGCCCGTCGACAGGCGGGTGACGGAGAGGACCACGGGATCGAAGGCGTCGAAGCGGCGCGTCACGAAGCTCTGCAGCGCCAGGACGATCTCGGCGGCCGCAGGCACCGGGTCGAGGGTCTGATGCGGCTGCGAGCCGTGCCCACCACGGCCACGCACGGTGACGTGCAACTGGTTGGAGCCGGCGGCGACGGCGCCGCCGCGGGTGGCGAAGACACCCCGCGGGCCGGGGGCGACATGGATCGCGTAGGCCGCGACCGGGCGCTCCCCCGCGGCATCCAAGAGCCCTTCCTCCAGCATCACCTTCGCGCCGCCGTGCCCCTCCTCGCCGGGCTGGAACATGAAGATCACCGAGCCGTGAAGCTCGTCGCGTCGCGCGGCGAGCAGCTTCGCGGCCCCGACGAGCCCGGCCGTGTGGAGGTCATGGCCGCACGCGTGCATCGCACCGTTGTGCGAGGCGAAATCGAGGCCCGTGGCCTCGTCGATGGGCAGCGCGTCCATGTCGCCGCGCAGCAGCACGGTCGGCCCGGGCAGCGCCCCGCGCAGCACCGCGACGACCGAGGTGGTCCGGGTGCCGGTCGTGATCTCGAGGGGCAGGGCCTCGAGGGCGGCGAGCACCTTCTGCTGCGTGCGCGGCAGATCGAGACCGAGCTCCGGGTCGGCGTGCAGCTCGCGCCGCAGCGCGACGAGGTCGGGGAGGATGCCGGCCGCATCCGTCGTGAAGTCAGGGGTGGTCATGGTCAGGCTTTCGTGTGAGAGGTGGTGGTGGTCTGGGGCATCCGCATGGCCGACAGGGCGATCGCTGCGACCAGGAAGGCGCCGGCGCAGACGGCCCAGACGGTGAGGTACCCCCCCGATCGACGACGACAGCGAACCGGAGGTGGTGAATGCGGCGAGCACGACGGCGAAGACCGCTCCGGCGGCCGCGCCGCCGAGGGTGCGCAGGGAGTTGTACACGCCCGTAGCGATGCCGGTGGAGTCGGACGGCGCGAGCTCCGCCACGAGAGCCGGGAGCGCACCGAGCAGGAATCCCATGCCGATGCCGTTGATCGCCGAGATGACGAAGATCTGCCACAGGTGATCGTGGAATGCGAGCTGGATGAGCGAGCCGCTCGCGGCGAGCAGGGCGCCGGTGACGAGCAGGGCTTTGATGCCGATCCGGCGCGCGATGGGCGCGAAGGTGGCGGCGCCGATCGTCGCGAGGATCGTGACGACGGCCGTGACCGCGGCCGCCGTGCTCGCCGTCGCCGCGAAGCCGTAGCCGGTCTCAGCCGGGTCAGCGGTGAGGAAGGTGGTCGCCGGCGCCTGCGACCCGAACATCACCATCCCGAACAGGAACGCGGTGAGATACACCGGCCCCAAGCGGGGCGAGACGATCAGACGCACGTCGATCGCGGGCGATGTGACGCGCAGCTCCCACAGCACCCAGAGCGCGAAGATGACGACGGCCGCCCCCAGGGTGGCGAGGGTCGACGCGGCGCCGAATCCCTCGCTCGCGGCGAGCCGCAGCCCGATCAGAAGCGTCACCATCGCCACGGCGATGCCGATGAAGCCCCAGACGTCGATCTTCGCGCCGGTGCGCGAGGTCGACTCAGGCACCTTGAAGAACACCGCGTAGACGCTCACCACGACGAAGACGACGGGCACGAGCAGCGTGAGGGTGAGGCTGGGCAGGATGGCAGAGAAGACGCCGGCCGAGATCGTGCCGAGGATCGCCCCTCCGGTGAGGCAGGACACGAGCAGCCCGATCGAGGTGCGGGCGGTCTCGCCCTTGATGCGGTTGTGCACGAGCGCGATCTCGAGCGGCAGCCACACCGCGAGCGGCCCCACGAGGACACGCGCGGCGAGCACCAGCGGATAGCTCGGCAGGAACGCCGTGACGAGCGTGCCGATCAGGACGGAGACCGCGGCGATGCGCAGCATCCGTCGGTGGCCGAAGATGTCGCCGAGCTTGGAGAGCAGCGGTACGCACACGGCAGCGGCGAGGGTCTGCACGGTGAGGAACCAGGTGATGTCGGCGTCCGACACCTGCAGATAGCCGGCGATCTCGCCCAGAAGGGGCGCGTAGAAGCCCTGCACGAAACCGCTGGCGAGTTCGCAGAAGACGAGGAAGCCGACGACCGCGCGAGCGCTGACCTTCGGAAGGGACTGGGTGAGGGGTGGAGCGTCAGAGGGCATGGGATGCCTTTTCATCGGCGTCGGGAAGGCGACGGGGAGGGTGGGTGACGAGGGCGTCGATGATGTCGACGTAGTGGCGCGGATCGATGTGGATGCGCTTCACGGACTGCCGGTACAGGGTGAGCCCGGCGAGGGTGTCGAGGAGGACGTCGTGGTGGACGTCACGGGGCAGTTGACCGCGAGCGATGGCGCGATCGATGATGTCGACGCCCTGCTGTCGGCGGTGCTGGAAGAAGCTCTCCCACAGAAGGGGGAAGACGTCGGGTTCGAACATGGCCTGCAGGCCGTGACGCTGCTCAGGTGAGATCACCTGGTTGCGCTGATTCTGCAGGACGTGAGCGAGCAGATCCGCCTTCACGTCGCCGTGATCCGGCATGTCGCCGACGTCGATCTGCGAGCGCAGCACCGCAGCGACCAGAGCGCCTTTGTCCGGATAGCGGCGGTAGATCGCTGCTTTGCCGCACTCCGCAGCCCGAGCCACCTGCTCCATGCTCAGCGACTGGTAGCCGTGCGCACCGAGCATCTCGGCCGCGGCCGACAGGATCCGGTGGCTGAGCTCCGCATCGGTCGGGCGCCCGGCAGATCGGGTGTCTTGGTCCATACGAATAGGATACGGAACGTCCTGTTTCGTAATTGTTGCGGCTGAGTACCGTTTGCATAACTCCTCCAGGCTCGGGTCCTCTGCTTCAGGCCGAACGACGAAGCCCCGGCCGCTCCCCCGAATTCTGTTCCGGGGAGCGGTCGGGGCGTCGTCAGCCGCGGGCTGCGTCAGCCCTTCGCGACGGCGGTCGCCTTCGCGAGCTGGTCGACCATGGTCGGAAGGATGTACGGCAGCGTCAGCGCGGTCGGCGAGACCGCATCGCTGTCGACGACGCCCGAGATCGTGGCCACAGCGCCCTTCGCGACAGCGGGGATCAGGTTCGTGCGCTCGGAGTTCAAGAACGTGTCGAGGGCGGCGTCGTCGACGAACCCGTACGAGAAAATCACCTGCGCGGCGATCTTGTCGAGGTTCTCGGCGCTGACGGTCGTGTAGAACGTCGACTCCCCCGCGTCGAGCGCGGTGGTCGACGGATCGCTCACGAACCCGAGGTCTTCGAGGATCTCGACGCGCGAATCGCTCGGCAGATAGAGATAGAACGTGTCGACGTCATCCGACGCGAACGCGATCGTCGTGCCGGCGAACTCGGGGTGGGCGGCGGCCGCATCGGCGACCTGGCTGTCGAGATCGTCGAGCACGGCGGTGGCCTTGTCTTCGAGCCCGAGCGCCTTGCCGGTCTCGGTGATCACGTCGCGCCACGGCGTCGCCCACAGCGCCTCTTCGGGCGCGATCACGGGGATGCCCGCTCCGGTCACGGCGTCGTACTCCTCCTGGGTCAGACCCGAGTACGGCGCGACGAGCACGTCGGGGTCGGTCGCGAGCAGTTCCTCGACGTTCAGCGAATAGCTCGAGTTGTCGAGGATGACCGGCGCCTCGCCACCGAGCTTGTCGATGGCATCCTGCACCCACGGCGTGATGCGGTCGTCGCCCCCGCCGTACTCGTCGGACGGGATCGCCACCGGCATGACGCCGAGGGCGAGCACGGCGTCGGTCGCGCCCCAGCCCCACGTGGCGACCCGCTCGGGGGCCTTCTCGAGGGTCGTCTCGCCGTACAGGTGCGTGAAGGTCGCGGGGAAGGCGCCGGATGCCGCGTCGCTGGAACTCGACGGCTCGGCATCCGAGCTGCCTGCGCAGCCGGTGAGTACGAGAGCGGCGGCGACGGCTGCGGCCGCGACGGTTCCCCAACGGGAGGATCGATACGACATGCGGTGTTTCCTTTCGGTCGGGTCAGCCCGCGTCGACGGCGACGTGCGCGCCGCCGGGAACCGGGATGACCAGGGGTGTGTGGGTGAGGGGATCGGGGATCACCATCGCCTCGAGCCCGAAGGCCTCGGCGACGACGGAGGCCGTGAGCACCGCGCCGGGCGCGCCGTGGGCGACGACGCGACCCGCGTTCATGACGATCAGGTCATCGGCGTAGCGCGCGGCGAGGTTCAGCTCGTGCAGCACCGCGACGATCGTGGTGCCGCCCGACCGGTTCAGCTCTCGCAGCAGGTCGAGCACCTCGATCTGGTGGCTGAGGTCGAGGAACGTCGTCGGCTCGTCGAGCAGCAGGATGCGGGGCTCTTGCGCCAGGGCCATCGCAATCCACACGCGCTGGCGCTGCCCGCCCGAGAGGTCGCCGACGGGGCGGTCGGCGAGGGCCGCGACACCCGTCTTGACCATCGCATCGTCGACGCGCGCGGTGTCGGCGGCGCTCCAGCGCTGGAAGACGCCGCGATGAGGATGCCTGCCGCGCGAGACCAGCTCGGCGACGGTGAGCCCGTCGGGGGCGGTCGGCTGCTGCGGGAGGAGCCCGACCTCCTGCGCGAAGCGGCGGCGGCCGATGCTCAGGACGTCGGTGCCGTCGAGTTCGACCCGGCCGCCGAGCGGCGGATGCACGCGCGCGAGTGTGCCGAGAAGCGTCGACTTGCCACACGCGTTCGCGCCGATGATCATCGTGATCCGGCCGGGGGCGAACTCGAGGTCGAGGTTCTCGATCACGCGGCGGCCGGGGTACCCCGCCGCGAGGCCGCGGACGGCGAGGCGCGGGGGCGCGGAGTTCGCCGGAGCAGCGGCCGCCGATGCGGGCGATGTCGAAGAGGTCACAGCTGACGTCCTTTCGAGGTCGTGAGCAGCCAGAGCAGGAACACGGCGCCGAGCGCGCCCGTGACGACGCCGACCGGCACCGCGTGGCCGGGGAGTGCGTACTGCGCGATGAGGTCGGCGCCGGCGAGCAGCGCCGCCCCGACCGCGGCGCTCGTGCCGATGCCGACCGCACCGTGGCCGAGCAGAGGACGCGCGATCGCCGGGGCGCACAGCGCGATGAACGAGATCGGACCCGCGAAGGCGCACGTGACGGCGGTGAGCAGCACGGCCGTGCCGATCGCGACGAGACGAACAGTTCCGGAGCGGACGCCGAGGGATGCCGCCGACGCCGGGCCCATCTGGGTCAGCGGCAGCCAGCGTGCGCAGGCGACGACGGCCGGAACGCAGGCGACAGCGACGACCGCGACGGTGACCACGTTCCCCCACGGCGTCGACGCGAGACTGCCGGTGAGCCAGATCAGCGCCTCCTGCGCGAGTTCGAGCTTCGCGCGCACCATGAGGAAGCTCGTCAGCGCGGCGCACAGGAACGCGACCCCGACGCCCGCGAGGATCAGGCGGTAACCGCCGTCGACCCGGCGGTGACCGGCGATCAGCAGGAAGGCCGCGACCGCGACGCCGCCCAAGAAGGCGGCGACGGCGAGCACCGGCCCTGTCACCCCGAGGATCAGCAGCGCGAACACGGCGGCCGCGCCGCTGCCACCGCTGATGCCCAGCAGATCGGGGCTCGCGAGCGGGTTGCCCAGCAGCGTCTGCAGCAGGGCTCCGGCCACCCCGAGACACGCTCCGACGAGCAGCCCCATGAGCATCCGAGGCATCCGCACCTGGAAGACGACATACGATTCGACGCGCGCTCCCCCGCCCCAGAGGGTGCGCCACACGTCCGCGGGCGACATCGTGTACGCGCCGACCGCGAGGGCCGTCACGGCGATCGCGAGCAGCAGGGCGAAGACGACGACGAGGACGGCCGCGCGGCGTCTTCGCGCTGCGCGCCGGACGCGCACCACCGAATCCGGGGCCGCCGAGCCCGGGGTCGGTCGGGGCGCGCGCGTCACGACGGCGCTCACAGGACCACCCGGCCACGGCGCAGCACCAGGAAGATCAGCATCGGCGCGCCGACGAAGGCCACGACGAGCCCCGCCTGGACCTCACCGGGCGCGATGACCCGGCCGATGACGTCGGCTGCGACGAGCACGGCTGCGCCCACCGGCGCGCCGACGAGCAGCAGGCCGCGGTAGTCGCCGCCGCCCAGAACGCTCCGCAGCAGGTGCGGGACGACGAGTCCGACGAAGACGATCGGGCCCGCGATCGACGTCGCGCCGCCGCAGAGCAGGATCGTGGCGATGATCCCGAGCGCGCGCGTGCGTGCGACGTTGTGGCCGAGCGAAGTGGCCGTCTCGTCGCCGAGGGCGAGCAGATCGAGCCCCCGTGCGCAGGCGAAGGCGAGCACGGCGCCCGCGAAGATCGGGATCAGCACGATCGCGACCGTGTCGAGGCCGCGCGCGGTGAGACCGCCGACCTGCCAGTAGCGGAACACGTCGAAGGCGCGCGCGGAAAGGATGAGGATGAGGGTCGTCACCGCAGTGAGCCCGGCAGTCACTGCCGCGCCGGTGAGCGCGAGCTTCGCGGGGTTGCCTCCGTCGGGGCCGCGCGAGCCGACGAAGGCCACGACGACCGCCGCAACCGCCGCACCCGCGAAGGCGAACCAGACGAATCCCGCGGCCTTCGAGACTCCGAGGAAGGTGATCGCCGCGAGCACCGCGACGGATGCCCCGGCGTTGATCCCGAGCAGCCCGGGATCGGCGAGCGGGTTGCGGGTCAGCCCCTGCATGAGCGTGCCGGCGAGGGCCAGCGCGGCGCCCGCGACGAGGCCGATGACCGTACGCGGGATGCGCTGCGTCAGCACGACGACATGATCGGCCGACGCGCGGTCGGGGCGGAGCAGCGCCTCGAGCACGACCGCGGGAGCGATCGGGCGCGCGCCGACCGTCAGCCCCAGCACGGCGACGGCGATGAGCACCAGCAGTGCGAGAACGAAGGCGACACGGATGCGGCGCGCGTTCGTGATCATTCGGTGCGCTCTGCCTGCCCGAGCCGCCAGTAGCCCATGAAGGCCACGCGCTTCCGGTCGACGCCGCACCCGCTGACGAGCAGGCGGCGCAGCGTCTTGACGGTGGCGGCCTCTCCGGCGATCCAGGCGTAGAACTCGCCGTCGCTGTCGTCGGGACTGTCCCAGAGCAGTTCGCGGTCGATGTCGAGCTCTTCGAGTCGTTGCGGACGGGGCGCGGCGGCGCGCGCGAGCACGTCGGCGTTGCGCCCGGTCCAGGTGGTCACGGCGTCGATCAGACGAGCGCCGTGTGCAGCCTCGCCACGCGCGAGCCAGGTCAGATGCACGCCCGCGGGAAGCGCGGGCGCGAGGATGTCGGCGGCGGAGGGCACCTCGATGAAGGCATCCACCTCGCACTGCGGGTCGAGCGACTCGAGGATCCCGCAGATCGCGGGCGCCGCAGTCTCGTCGCCGGCGAGCAGCAGGCGGCGCGCGGTTCCCGGGTGCCAGTCGATGCCGCCGCGCGAATACGGGCTGCGCTGATCTGGCCCGATGACGATGACGGACTGTCCGACCGTGGCGGCACTCGCCCACGCGCCGGCAGGGCCGGCGTCGTGGTGCACGACGAAGTCGACGTCGAGCTCGCGCGCTGCCGCATCGATGCGGCGCACGGTGTACGTCCGGAAGGGGTTTCGGGCGCCTTCGGGCAGCGCGCGCCACCGGTCCCACCAGTCCCCCGCACCTTCCGCCTGACCGATGTCAGCGAATCCGCCCGGCATCGTGTCGAGCGGCAGCACGAGCTTGATGCGCTGATCGAGCCCCGCCGTGCCGAAGTGCTCGAGGTCATCCGAGGTGAAGGTCACCCGCACGAAGTGCGGCGACAGCCGACGCACGGCCGCCACCTCGACCTGATACGGACGATAGGCAGGACGAACGGCGGTTTCAGTATCGGACACCCATTTAGGTTAGCCTTACCTGAGTATTGACTCAAACCGGCGTCGGCGAATTTCCGCGACCGATTTCAGCGTCGCTCCCCCGCGTGCCCCATCCGCAGCCCGGGAAAGACCGCGAGCAACGCCAGCGCACCGGCGATGAGGAACACGGTCCAGAACCCGGCATCCGTCGCCGTCAATGCCACGAACGTCAGGCCCATGACGGCAATGGATGCCGACGCGCCGACCGAATCCGCGATCGACAGCGCCGACGAGTTGAACCCCTGATTCTGCGGCGTCGAGTACGCGAGGGTGAGCACCGTCAGGCGGGGATACATGAGGCCCATGCCGGCCCCGGCGAGCGCCCACCCCGCGATGATCACCCACGGCTGCAGATGCCACGCGGCCGTCGCCGCGGCCGCGAGCGTCGCCGCCGCCAGCAGCGCCACGCCGATGATGGTGATGCGCGCGTCGCCGAGGCGATCGCCGTAGCGCCCCTGGACTGCCGCCGCGACAGCCCACAGCAGCGCAGCGGACGTCAGGCCGAGACCCGCGGCCGTCGCAGAGAACCCGTAGTCGTCGATGAGCAGGTACGGCACGTAGATCTCGGCCCCGAACAGAGCGCCTGCGATGAGGGCACGCATGAGAACCACGCTCGCCAGCCCCCGACGCGCGCGCAGCGTGCCGGGCGGCAGCAGCGGACGCACCGCGAGGGCGATCGCGACGACCGCGACGACGATCACCAGGGGCGCCCCCGCGCCCGCCTCGCCCGCGAGGCTCAGAGCGAGCGCCCCGACCGCCACGATGCACGACAGCGCGAGGCGGCGCAGCACCGGCGCACGCGAAGGATCGCCGGTGCCGAGCGGCAGGCCGTGCAGGCGCCAGTACACGACCGCGAACGCCGCGAGGGTGAGCATCGCGACACCGAGGAACACCCACCGCCAGTGCAGACGCTCGGCGACGAAACCCGCCAATGCCGGCCCCACGATCGACGGGATCACCCACGCCGCCGAGAAGGCGGCGAACACGCGCCCGTGCAGTGCCGCGGGGTAGACGCGGGCGACGACGACGTACAGCGCCACGGTCTGACCGCCCGTTCCGAGGCCCTGCAAGAGCCGCCCGAGCACGAGCACCGGCATGCTCGGCGCGAGTCCGGCGATCAGGAGCCCCGCGACGAACAGAGCGACCGCGGTCGCGAGCGGCACGACCGGATCCTTGCGGTCGCACCATGCGCCGACCGCGACCATGCCGATGACGCTCGTGGCGAGCGTTCCCGAGAAGGCGACGGCGTACAGCGCGGCGCCGCCGAGATCGGCGCTCACGAGCGGCATCACCGTCGTCACGGCAAGGGCCTGCGTGGCGGCGAGGAAGATCATCGCCACCGCGCCGAGGGTCACCCAGACGAAGCGCGGATGCCAGATGCCGGGCGCCGCGCCGACGGCGGAGCTCACTGCGCGGGAGCTGCGGCGAACGCACCGATCCGCGCGACAGCCTCGGTCAGCACGTCGGGGCCGCAGCCGAAGTTGATCCGCACGTGCCCCACGCCCTGCGGCCCGAACAGGGGCCCGTGGTGCAGCGCGACCCTCGCCCCGTGGCGGATCGGCACGGCCGGATCATCGCCCCAGCCGTAAGCCGAGACATCCACCCAGGCCAGGAAGCCCGCGTCGGGGATGCGGTAGCGGGCCAGCGGCAGGTGTTCTGCGAGCAGGTCGGCGAGGAGCTTCCGGTTGAGATCGAGCCGTGCGAGCAGACCGTCGAGCCACGCGTCGGATTCGCCGCCGAACGCGGCGATGCTCGACAGCGCGCCGAACAGACCCGTGCGCCACTCGACCTCCCACGGCAGGCCCCGCAGCACGGCGGCATGCGGATCGCTGCCGGCGACCATGATGGCGCACTTCAGGCCGGCGAGATTGAACGCCTTCGAGGCGCTCGTCACGACGAACCCGACCTCCTGCGCGACGGGCGATGCCGCCAGGAACGGCGTGAACGCGTCCGGATCGTGCACGAGCGGTCCATGGATCTCGTCGCTGATGACGACCGCGCCGAAGCGCTCCGCGAGCTCGGCGAGGGCGGCCAGGGACGCACGCGTGTGCACCGTGCCGGTGGGATTGTGCGGGTTGCACAGCAGCACGCCGCGCGCCCCGGATGCCAGCGCCGCCTCGATCCCGTCGAGATCGAGCTCCCACCCGGCTCCCGTGTCGATCAGAGGAACCGACTCGACCACGGCGCCGGCCTCTTCGACAGTGTCGGCGAACGGCGGATACACCGGCGGAGTGATGATCACGCGATCGCCGGGGCGGGTCGTCGCGCGCAGCAGCTCGACGACGCCCATCATGACGTCGCCGGTCCAGCGCATGCGCTGCGGGTCGGCGTCCCACCCGAACCTGCGCCGCGCGAACGCCGCGAAGCTCTGCCCGATCTCCGGGCGCGGCGGCGTGTAGCCGGTGTCGCCGATGGCGACGGCGTCGGCGAGAACCCGCGTGATCGGGTCGGCGAGTGCGAAGTCGGTCTCCGCGACGAACATCGGGATGATGTCGTCGGCGTACGACCGCCACTTGGTGCTGCTCCGGCGGCGCAGAGTCTCGAGGGGCAGTGCGTCCAGGGGGGTGATGCTCACCCGTCGAGCCTACCCAGCCGAGTCACTCGGCCAGAAGCGGTGCGTCAGATGGCGAAACCGAGCGCGCGCATCATGTCGCGACCGTCATCGGTGATGCGCTCGGGGCCCCACGGCGGCATCCACACCCAGTTGATCCGGAACCGCTCCACGACGTCGTCCAAAGCCTGCGCTGTCTGCTCTTCGAGCACGTCCGTCAGCGGGCAGCCGGCCGACGTCAGCGTCATGTGGATGACGAGCGCGTCGTTCTCGTCGTCCCACGAGAGGTCGTAGATGAGCCCGAGATCGACGACGTTGATCCCGAGTTCGGGGTCCATGACGTCTTTGAGGGCCTCGGTGACATCGTCGTACTTCTCGGGGCTGAGAGTCGCGGTCGTCATAGTTCGATCCTAGGCGTCGACGGATGCGGCGGGGCCGGCCGGCACCGCTTCGGTGTAGCGGTCGTAGCCCTCGTTCTCGAGGCGATCGGCAAGCTCGGGGCCGCCCTCTTCGACGATGCGTCCGGCGACCATGACGTGCACGAAGTCGGGCGTGATGTAGCGCAGGATGCGCGTGTAGTGCGTGATCAGCAGCACACCCAGGTCGGTCGCGGCCTTCGCGCGGTTCACGCCTTCGGAGACGATCTTCAGCGCGTCGACATCGAGGCCCGAGTCGGTCTCGTCGAGCACCGCGATCGCGGGCTTCAGCAGCTCGAGCTGCAGGATCTCGTGGCGCTTCTTCTCGCCGCCCGAGAAGCCCTCGTTGACGTTGCGCGCCGCGAACTTCGGGTCCATGCGCAGGTCCTTCATGGCCGCCTTGACGTCCTTGGTCCACGCGCGGATCGCGGGCGCCTCGCCGTCGATCGCCGTCTTGGCCGTGCGCAGGAAGTTCGTCACGGTGACGCCCGGGATCTCGACCGGGTACTGCATCGCGAGGAACAGGCCGGCGCGGGCGCGCTCGTCGACGGACATCGCGAGCACGTCTTCGCCGTCGAGGGTGATGGTGCCCGACGTCACGGTGTACTTCGGGTGCCCGGCGATCGTGTAGGCGAGCGTCGACTTGCCCGACCCGTTGGGGCCCATGATCGCGTGGGTCTCGCCCGTGCGGACGGTGAGGTTCACACCGTTGAGGATCGGGGTGGTGCCCGCCTCGGTCTCGACGGTCACGTGCAGATCGCGGATCTCGAGAACAGTCATGTCAGTACCTTCTTCAGTTCACTTCTTTGGTCACGGCGGGGTCGATCAGGATGTCGTCCCCGTCGATCGTGACCTCGTAGACGGGCACCGGCTCGTAGGCCGGCAGGTTCAGCGGGCGGCCGGTGCGCAGCGAGAACGCCGAACCGTGCGCCCAGCACTCGAGCGTGTCGCCCTCGACGAAACCGTCGGCGAGCGAGATGTCACCGTGCGTGCAGGTGTCGCCGATCGCGTGCACCTCGCCCTCGGAATCGAGCACGACGGCCATCGGCACGCCGTCGACCTCGACGCGCACAGCGGCGTCCTGTTCCAGGTCGCTGAGATTCAGAACCTTCTGGGCGGTCATGCGGTGGCTTCTCCCTCGGCCGGGGCGGCGATGGTCTGGGTGAGCGCGAGCTCGGCTTCGATGGCGGCGCTGAGCTCGTCGGCCAGGTCCTCGACCTGGATCTTCTGCACGATCTCGGCGAGGAATCCGAGCACGACGAGGCGGCGAGCCTCGTCTTCGCTGATGCCGCGGGCCTGCAGATAGAACAGCTGCTCGTCGTCGAAGCGCCCGGTGGCACTCGCGTGCCCGGCGCCGATGATGTCACCGGTCTCGATCTCGAGGTTCGGGATGGAGTCGGCGCGCGCGCCTTCGGTGAGCACCAGGTTGCGGTTGGCCTCGTACGAGTCGGTGCCCGTGGCATCCGGACCGATCAGCACATCGCCGATCCAGACGGTGTGCGCGCCCTCGCCCTGCAGGGCGCCCTTGTAGAGCACGTCACCCACGGTGTGCGGTCCCTTGTGGTGGAGGTAGACCTGGCTCTCGAGGTGCTGGCCCGCGTCGGCGAAGGCGAGCCCGAAGAGCTTGCCGTCGGCGCCGGCGCCGGCGAGTTCGACCGAAGGGTTCACCCGCACGATGCCGCCACCGAGGCTCACGACGACGTGGGTCAGCGAGGCGTCGCGGTCGACGCGCGCCTGGTGCGACGACAGGTGGATCGCGTCATCGTCCCACCGCTGCACGGACACGAGGGTGAGGGATGCCCCGTCGCGCACGATCACCTCGACGTTCTGCGCCTGCTGGGCGGTGCCCTGGTGGCGCAGGATCACGGTCGCCCGCGAGTGCGCCTGCGCCTCGATCACGATGTGCGCGTGCGCAACGCCGCCGCGGCCCGTGAGCGTCACCACGACAGGCTCGTCGAGTTCGATGCCGGCGGGAATGCGGATGAGCGGTGCCTGCTCTTCCTGCGTCCACGCGATGGCACTCACGAGATCGTCGGGGCGGAAGACCTCGCCGCGGGGAGCCTCGCCGATCGCGAGTCGCTTCTGCTCGACGCCCTCCGGAGCCGATACCTCGACGCCGATGACGTCGTGCGGTGCGGGCTCGTCGCGCAAGAGCGCCGCCAGGCGGCTGATCGGCGTGTGCTTCCAGTTGACCTCGCGGCCGGTGGGCGTGCCGAAATCGGCGGGGTCGAACGAGGTGAGGCGTTCGGAACGCGTCTGCACGGGCACGTATCCCGCTGTGCCCGCGCCTTCCGCGTTCGCCAGTCGGGCGGCAGGGTCGATGTGACCCTCGGCGGTTGCCGGGGTCTGGGTCGCTGTCGTCATCAGCCGACGGATCCTTCCATGCCCATCTCGATGAGCTTGTTGAGCTCGAGGGCATATTCCATGGGCAGTTCGCGTGCGATGGGTTCGATGAAGCCGCGGACGATCATCGCCATGGCCTCGTCTTCGGGCATGCCTCGGCTCATCAGATAGAACAGCTGCTCTTCGCTGACCTTCGAGACCGTGGCCTCGTGTCCGAGCTGCACGTCGTCGACGCGGATGTCGATCGCGGGATAGGTGTCGGAGCGCGACTTCGTGTCGACGAGCAGTGCGTCGCAGCGCACGGTGTTGGCGGAGTGGTGCGCATTGGCATCCACCCGCACTTCACCGCGGTACCCCGCACGGCCGCCGCCGCGCGCGATCGACTTCGAGACGATCGACGACTGCGTGTAGGGCGCCATGTGGATCATCTTGGCGCCGGCGTCCTGGTGCTGGCCGGGGCCCGCGAACGCGACCGAGAGCGTCTCGCCCTTGGCGTGCTCGCCCATGAGGTAGATCGAGGGGTACTTCATCGTCACCTTGGATCCGATGTTGCCGTCGATCCACTCCATCGTCGCGCCCTCGTGGGCCACGGCCCGCTTGGTGACGAGGTTGTAGACGTTGTTCGACCAGTTCTGGATCGTCGTGTAGCGCACGCGGGCGTTCTTCTTCACGATGATCTCGACGACGGCCGAGTGCAGCGAGTCGCTCTTGTAGATCGGCGCGGTGCACCCCTCGATGTAGTGCACGTACGAGCCCTCGTCGGCGATGATCAGCGTCCGCTCGAACTGGCCCATGTTCTCGGTGTTGATGCGGAAGTACGCCTGCAGCGGGATCTCGACGTGCACGCCCGGCGGCACGTAGACGAACGAGCCGCCCGACCACACCGCGGTGTTGAGCGCGGCGAACTTGTTGTCGCCGGCCGGGATCACCGTGCCGAAGTACTCCTCGAAGAACTCGGGGTGCTCGCGCAGCGCGGTGTCGGTGTCCATGAAGATGACACCCTGCTTCTCGAGCTCTTCGTTGATCTGGTGGTAGACGACCTCCGACTCGTACTGCGCCGCGACACCGGCGACCAGGCGCGCACGCTCGGCCTCGGGGATGCCCAGCTTCTCGTACGTGTTGCGGATGTCTTCGGGCAGGTCTTCCCACGACTGGGCCTGCTTCTCGGTCGAGCGCACGAAGTACTTGATGTTGTCGAAGTCGATCTCCGACAGGTCGGCACCCCACGTGGGCATGGGCTTGCGGCCGAAGAGCTGGTAGCCCTTGAGGCGCGTCTTGAGCATCCATTCGGGCTCGTCCTTCAGCGCGGAGATCCCGCGGACGACGCCCTCGTTGATCCCGCGCTGCGCGACGGCACCCGCGGCGTCGGTGTCGTGCCAACCGAACTCGTAGACGCCGAGTCCATCGAGCTCTGGTCGGTCGATGAGCACATCCGACATGGCCTTGCCTCCTTCGTGCCCGTGCGGTGTCATCCGCTCCGACATTCCCGAGTCCTCGGGAGTGGGCGAGGATGGGATGCCGCTTTCAGGGCCGGTCGCGTCTTGCGTTGTCTTGCTTGTGTCTTCGGGAGCGCACTGGCAGCGCGCCTAGACTGAGAATGGTTGGGGCGCGCACTGCGCGACGCCCTTCCCACCCTTTGAGTCTACAGGCAACGTCCCGCACGGGGCGTGGCCGGCGCCCCACCCGAGGCGCGCCCCAGGAGGCGACACCCATGTCCTCAGCGCCCACCACCGTGGCATCCCGCACATCATTCGCGGCGCGCGTGCTGCCGGACCGCATCACGGGATACACCCGCGTGTTCGCGTGGCTGCTCGTCATCAGCAACATCGTGATCGTGGGAACCGGCGGGCTCGTCCGGCTCACCGGATCGGGCATGGGCTGCGAGACGTGGCCGTATTGCACGACCGAGTCGCTGACCCCGACGCCTGAACTCGGCATCCACGGGCTCATCGAGTTCGGCAACCGCACGTTGACGGGCGTGCTCGTGATCGTGGCCCTGCTGGCGTTCCTCTCGGTGGTGCGGTTGTGGAACACGCGCCCCGAGCTGCCGCGCCTGACTCTGGCCGTCGGCATCGGGATCATCCTGCAGGCGGTCATCGGCGGCATCACGGTGTGGCTGCACCTCGCTCCCGCGATCGTGGGCGTGCACTACCTGCTCTCCGCGGCCCTCGTCGCCATCGCGACGGTCTTCCTCGTGCGCGTGTACGCCGAGCCCGGCCCGCGGCGACGGGCGGTGCCGCGCCGGTACGCCACGCTCGTCCACGTGACGAGCGCCTTCGTGCTGATCACGGTGGTCATCGGCATCCTGCTCACGGGGTCCGGCCCGCACGCGGGCGACGACGCCGCCGCTCGCAACGGCCTCGACCCGATCTTCTGGCAGCACGTGCACAGCTGGCCCGCCTACATCCTGTTCGCCCTCACGCTCGTCGTGTTCGCGGGGTCGTTCCGGATGCCCGCAGTGCTGCGCCTGCCGCGGTGGACGGGCCTGCTGCTCGCCGTAGAGGTCGTACAGATCGCCGTCGGCCTGTGGCAGGCGCGCACGGGCCTGCCGATCGCGCTCGTGAACATTCACATGGTGCTGGCGGTGACGCTGGTCGCCGCGATGACCACCGTGGTGCTGTATCTGAAGGCGCCACGCGCGACCCTGATTTTCTCTGACGGGTCCACAGCGGGATCATAGGCAGTGCATCGCTCGCACTCGGGCGGTTCGCAGATAGTCGAAGAGTCGTCGCGAGCGCGACGGCACGACATGAAGGAGTCCCGCATGCCCACCAACCGCCTCAGCCGCAGCATCCCGTTCTGGGTGCTCGTAGGCGGATCCGCCGTCGCAACCGTCGGCGGCGCCTTCGTCCTGTTCTCGAAGCTCGGCGCCATGGACGCGGCCCTGACCGCCAACACCGCCACGACCTCCGACGTGTACGTCGGTCAGATCTGGGCCATCGCCGGCGCGATCCTCGCGGGCATCGGCCTGATCGGCCTCGCCCTGTCGCTCGTGGTCGCCGCCCTGTCGTCGCTCGCGCGCCCCGCCGCGGTCGCGGTCGTCGAGCCGCCGGCGTGGGAGGAAGACGTCGTCGAGATCGACGAGCCCGCCGGCGCGTCCTCCTCGCCCGCCGTCACCCCGGCCGAGCCCGTCGCCGACGCGCCCGCCACGCACGACGAGCCCCTCATCGCCACGGGCGACGAGAAGTCCGACGCGCCGCGCGCCTGACCCGCGTCGCTCCGCTGCGCAACCGCGGAGATCTGCACAACCCCGGACCGCTTTGCGCTCCGGGGTTGTGTGCGTGTGGGGGGCCTCGGGTTGCTCAGTGCGGCTGCGGTTCGTCGGAGATCCGCGCTTCGTCGGACGATTTCGCGCTGCATTCTCCGACGAACGCGGGATCTCCGACGTAAGCCGACGGACGTGGGATGCCAGGTGCGAGCCACAGCACGAGCGAGCTCACCGCGCCCGGCGCGCTCACCGCGCGTGGTGAAGACTCTGCGCGACCGCGCGAGCGATCACATCCTGCACGTGCGGCCAGTCGCTGATGATCTGCGCGTAGCCGAATCTCAGCACGTGATAGCCCGCAAGCATCAGTGCGGCGTCATGCGCCAGGTCCGCCTCGCGCTGCGCGCCGACGTGGTGCCCTCCGTCGATCTGGACAACGAGGCGCTCGCCGATGAGAAAATCGACGCGGTGCCCGAGCAGCCAGATCTGCGCGAGGATGCGCACCCGCAGCCAGCGCAGACGGGTGCGGAAGAGGGTCTCGAGCCCTGAATCCGCAAGCGGGTCGACCGCGGCCAGGACAGCGCGCGACCGCGGCGGCAAGGCGAGACGGCTGAGGATCTCGAGCGAGACGAGGTTCCGCCGCACCGCGGAGTCCCACGTCGCGAGCGCATCCTCGAAGCTCTGGCACGTCGCCACGAGCACCAGCGCATTCTCGACACTGTCGCACAGCGCGTCCGGCGGGCGAGGCACGAGGGGCTTCGACCAGTGCACGACCGCGCGGGCTGTCTTGCTCCCCCTCGCCCCCGGGTCCGCCGCGACATGGCACCGATCCTCCTTCGTCACCCAGAGGCCCAGACGCCGGGCAAGCGTGATGCACGACAGCACCACGCCCTCCCGCGCCGCAGCGACGAGCTCGGCATCGGCCTCGGGCGTGGCGACCCAGTCGCGGCGAACGCGGATCAGCGCGCCGGCGCGCACCACCTTCGCGATGTCGTACGCACTGCATTCGCCGTCGCGGCGCAGCGACGACGCGCGCGCGACCCCACCCACCGCGGCGACACGACTGATCAGAGACTGCGTGCGCACCGCGGCATCCATCATCGCGCCAGCATCGCCGACGGGCGCCCTTCGCAGGCCGGCAACTCATCGTTCCGTGGACAGAATGCCGCCGTCGCGCGTTGGGGAGGAGGCGACGCGCTTCCGCAACGTCGGAGATCCGCGCTTCGTCGGAGGTGATGCACGCGAAACCTCCGACGAACGCGGGATCTCCGACGAACGCGAAACCTCCGACGAACGCGGGATCTCCGACGAACCAGCACTCGCCCGGAGACGCGAAGACGCGCCGCGCGGGTCAGAACGGCAGCAGCGGATCGATCGCGATCGCGACGAACAGGAGCGTCAGGTAGGTGATCGAGGCGTGGAACACGCGCATCGGCTGGATCTGCTCGCCGCGCGCGGCGCGGTTGTACAGCACGTGCGCCTCGACGATGAACCAGCCGCCGAACACCAGCGCCGACACCGTGTACACAAGGCCCATGCCCGCCACGGGGATGAGCAGAAGCGAGGATGCCACGGTCGCCCACGCGTACAGGATCACCTGCAGACCCACCTGCAGGCCGTTGCGCGTCGCGCCGAGCATCGGGATGTCGGCCTCTTGGTAGTCGCCCTTGTACTTCATCGAGAGCGGCCAGTAGTGCGGCGGCGTCCAGAGGAAGACGAGCAGGAACAGCACGAGGGGCGTCCAGCTGAGCGAGCCCGTGACGGCCGACCAGCCGATCACCACGGGGAAGCACCCCGCGATGCCGCCCCACACGATGTTCTGCTCGGTACGGCGCTTCAGGATCATCGTGTAGATCACGACGTAGAAGAAGATCGCGGCCACGCTCAGCGCCGCGGTGAGCCAGTTCGTCGTGAGCAGCAGCCAGACAGTGGATGCCACGGCGAGTGTCCACGCGAAGATCAGCCCCGCACGCGGCGAGATCTCGCCCGTGACCAGCGGCCGGTTCTCGGTGCGGTGCATGTGCGCGTCGATGTCGCGGTCGAGGTACATGTTGAACGCGGCGGCCGACCCCGCCGACAGCGCGCCGCCGATCACGGTCGCGAGCACGAGCCCCAGGCTCGGCATGCCGCCCTGGGCCAGGATCATGACCGGCACCGTGGTGACGAGCAGCAACTCGAGCACGCGCGGCTTCGTCAGCGAGACGTACGCCTTCAGGGTGCGACCGAAGCCGGGTCGGCTCGAGACGTGCTCGATCCCGCGCGTCGTCGTGATGTCCATCGCCCCTGCCACTGTCTGGAAAGTCGCTGACAGTCTACGGCATCGCCTTTGGCCGACCGGGCCGATTGAGTTTCCCACGGTGACACACATCGCCTGTGCGGCATACCGCTTCGATATGCTGAGAACACAATCCGCGCGCCCGCGCCGATCCCCACTCTTCCTTTTCTCCAAGGACCGGACTGGCTGTCGTGGCGCTCTTGCAGAAAGGCGACCGCGTGCCCGAGCTGACCTCCGATTTGAGCTGGGATGAGATCGATCGGCGCGCGGTGGACACCGCGCGCGTGCTGGCGGCCGACGCCGTCGAGAAGGTGGGCAACGGCCACCCCGGCACCGCGATGAGCCTCGCGCCGCTCGCCTACCTGCTCTACCAGCGGGTGCTGCGCCACGACCCGGCCGACACGCACTGGCTTGGCCGCGACCGTTTCATCCTGTCTGCGGGTCACTCGTCCCTGACGCAGTACGTGCAGCTCTACCTCGGCGGTTTCGGCCTCGAACTGAAAGACCTCGAAGAGCTGCGCACCTGGGGGTCGCTGACCCCGGGGCATCCCGAATACGGCCACACCAAGGGCGTCGAGATCACGACCGGGCCGCTGGGCCAAGGTCTGGCCTCGGCCGTGGGCTTCGCCTACGCGGCGCGCTACGAGCGCGGCCTGTTCGACCCCGAGGCGGCCGCGGGCACGAGCCCGTTCGACCACTACGTGTACGTGATCGCGGGTGACGGCGACCTGCAGGAGGGTGTCACGTCCGAGGCATCCAGCCTCGCGGGCCACCAGAACCTCGGCAACCTGATCGCGTTCTACGACTCGAACCAGATCTCCATCGAAGACGACACCAACGTCGCGTTCACCGAGGACGTCGCGAAGCGCTATGACTCCTACGGCTGGCACGTGCAGACGGTCGACTGGAAGAAGACCGGCGAGTACGTCGAAGACGTCGCCGAGCTGTACGCCGCGGTGCAGGCCGCGCAGGGCGTCACCGACAAGCCGTCGCTGATCATCGTGAAGACGATCATCGGCTGGCCGAGCCCCGGCAAGCAGAACAGCGGCAAGATCCACGGCTCAGCCCTCGGTGCCGACGAGCTCGCCGCGACCAAGAAGGTGCTCGGCTTCGACCCCGAGAAGAGCTTCGTCGTCGCAGACGACGTCATCGCGCACACGCGCGAACTCGGCGACCGCGCCAAGACGGCCCGTGCGGCGTGGCAGAGCGACTTCGACGCGTGGGCCGCCGCGAACCCCGAGCGGGCTGCGTTGCTCGCTCGCCTCGAGGCGGGCGAGCTGCCGGCCGACCTGTCGGCGCCGTCGTTCGCCGCAGGCAAGGATGTCTCCACCCGCGCCGCATCCGGCACTGTCATCAACGCTCTCGCGGCTCAGCTGCCCGAGCTGTGGGGTGGTTCGGCCGACCTGGCCGAGTCGAACCTGACGACGATCAAGGATGCCAAGAGCTTCATCCCGAGCGAGTGGTCGACCCACGAGTGGTCGGGCGACCCGTACGGGCGCGTGCTGCACTTCGGCATCCGCGAGCACGCGATGGGCGCGATCGTCAACGGCATCAAGCTGCACGGCCCGACCCGCCCGTTCGGCGGCACATTCCTGATCTTCAGCGACTACATGCGCCCCCCGGTGCGTCTGGCCGCCCTCATGGACATCCCGTCGATCTTCGTCTGGACGCACGACTCGGTCGCCCTCGGCGAAGACGGCCCCACTCACCAGCCCGTCGAGCAGATCTCGACCCTGCGCCTCATTCCGAACATGACGGTCGTGCGCCCCGCCGACGCCAACGAGACCAGCGCCGCGTGGCTCGAGATCGTCCGCCGCACGAGCGGTGGCCCGGTCGGCATCGCCCTGACCCGCCAGAACGTCCCGACGTTCCCGCGCGGCGAAGACGGCTTCGCGACCACCGATGGCGTCGCCAAGGGCGCGTACGTCCTGATCGACAGCGAGGGCGACCCCGATGTGATCCTCGTCGCGACGGGCTCGGAAGTGCAGCTCGCCGTCGCCGCTCGCGAGACTCTCGCGGCCGAGGGCATCCAGGCGCGCGTCGTCTCGGCGCCGTCGCTGGAATGGTTCGCCGAGCAGGATGCCGCCTACCGCGAGAGCGTGCTGCCCGCCGCGGTGAAGGCGCGCGTCTCGGTCGAGGCCGGCTCTACCCCGCTCTGGCGGACGATCGTCGGCGACACCGGCCGCTCGGTCGGCATCGACCACTTCGGCGCGTCTGCCGACTACAAGACCCTGTTCGAGAAGTTCGGCATCACCGCCGACCACGTCGTCGAAGCGGCGCGCGCCACTGTCAAGGAGAACGCATGAGCACCCCCACTGAAGACCTGTCCGCCGCCGGCGTCAGCATCTGGCTGGATGACCTGTCGCGTTCGCGCATCGATTCGGGCAATCTCGCCGAACTCATCGAGACGCGGAACGTGGTCGGCGTGACGACGAATCCGTCGATCTTCCAGGCCGCGATCGGCAACAAGAACGACGATTCGTACGACGCGCCCCTCGCCGCTCTCGCGGCCGCGGGTGCGGATGTCGACGCGGCGATCTTCGAGATCACGACGACCGATGTGCGGGATGCCTCCGACATCTTCCGCCCCGTCTATGACGCGACCAGCGGCGTGGATGGGCGGGTGTCGATCGAGGTGTCCCCCGATCTCGCGCACGACACCGACGCGACGATCGCGGAGGCGCAGAAGCTGTGGGCGAAGGTCGACCGCCCCAACGCGCTCATCAAGATCCCCGCGACGAAGGCGGGCCTTCCCGCGATCACCGCGACCCTTGCGGCGGGGATCTCGGTCAATGTGACCCTGATCTTCTCGCTCGAGCGCTACGCCGAGGTCATCGACGCGTACCTCGCCGGCCTCGAGCAGGCGAAGGCGAACGGTCATGACCTTGCGGGCATCCACTCGGTGGCGTCGTTCTTCGTGTCCCGCGTGGACACCGAGGTCGACAAGCGCCTCACCGCCCTCGGTGGTGACGCGGTCGCGTTGAAGTCGAAGGCCGGGCTCGCGAACGCGCGCCTCGCCTACGAGCTGTTCGAGCAGCGCTTCGCGGAGCCCGGTGCCCAGGAGCTCGTCGCGGCGGGCGGCAACGTGCAGCGCCCCCTGTGGGCGTCCACGGGCGTCAAGGATCCTGCCCTGCCGGACACGCTCTACGTGACCGAGCTCGTCGCGCCCGGCACCGTGAACACGATGCCCGAGAAGACCCTCGAGGCCACCTTCGACCACGGTGTTGTCACGGGTGACACGATCACGGGCGCCTACGCCGACGCGCACGAGGTCTTCGACCAGCTTGCTGCGGCCGGCATCGACATCGCCGACGTCACCCAGCTGCTCGAAGACGAGGGCGTCGAGAAGTTCATCGCCTCCTGGCTAGACCTCAAGAACACCGTCCGCACCGCACTCGCGGACGCTCCGGAGATCGCCCGGTGAGCTTCGAGATCCACGTCTCCGGCCACGCGAAGGACGTGGTCGAGCAGACACTGCCGGGCCTCGTCGATTCGCTCATCGCGAGCGGCATCACGGCCGGCGACGCGGACCTCTGGGGTCCCGACGCGGCCGCGGAGGCATCCCGTCGCCTCGGCTGGGTCGACGCGGTCAGCGTCTCGCGACCGCTCGTCGCCGAGATCGAGGCGCTCCGCGCCGACCTGACCGCCCGGGGCATCACCCGTGTGGTCCTCGCGGGGATGGGCGGTTCGTCGCTCGCTCCCGAAGTCATCGCGGCGACGGCCGGCGTGCCGCTCGTCGTCCTCGATTCGACCGATCCCGGCCAGGTGCTCGCCGCGATCGACGGCGACGCCGAGGCGGGGGGCCTCGAGCAGACCGTGCTCGTCGTCGCGTCGAAATCGGGCTCGACCATCGAAACCGATTCGGCGCGCCGCGCCTTCGAGGCCGCCTGGAGCGACCTCGGCATCGATCCCGCCGGGCGCATCGTCGTCGTGACCGACCCCGGATCGCCGCTGGATGCCTCGGCGCGCGAGGCCGGGTATCGCGTGTTCACGGCCGATCCGAACGTCGGCGGTCGCTACTCGGCGCTCACGGCGTTCGGGCTCGTTCCCACGGGGCTCGCCGGCGTCGATGTGTCCGAGCTTCTCGACGAAGCCGAAGCCACGCTGCTGGAAGTCGCCATCGACGACCATCGCAACCCGGCTCTCGTGCTCGCCGCGGCCATCGCCGGGCGCACCGCCGATGCGCCGCGCCGCGACAAGCTCGGGCTCGTGACCGACGGCACTCACATCGTGGGCCTGCCCGACTGGATCGAGCAGCTCGTCGCCGAGTCGACGGGCAAGAACGGCACGGGCATCCTGCCCGTCGTTCTGCTGCCCGTCTCACCAGAAGTGGACCAGACACCCGCCGACCTGCAGATCGTGCGGCTCGTCGACGACGCCGTGCACTTCCGCATCCTCGAGCAGAACCCGGATGAGGTGCTCATCAGCGGCTCGCTGGGCGCGCAGCTGATCGTCTGGGAGTACGCGACAGCCATCGCGGGCCAGATCCTCGGCATCAACCCGTTCGACCAGCCCGACGTCGAATCCGCCAAAGAGGCCGCCCGCGGTCTCCTCGACGGCCGACCCGATGCCACACCGCCGGCGTTCGTGACAGGCGATGTCGAGGTCCGCGTCTCAGACCCGGCGCTCGCCGCCTCGGGCACCGTCGCCGGCGTGCTCGACGCGCTCTGGGCGCAGCTCTCCCCCACCGGCTATGTGTCGATTCAGGCATATGTCGACCGAACCGCTGTGCCGCAGCTCGCGGGGCTGCGCGAACTCGTCGCCGCCGACAGTGGTCGCCCCACGACGTTCGGATGGGGACCCCGCTTCCTGCACTCGACGGGGCAGTATCACAAGGGCGGCCCCGCCGAGGGTGTGTTCCTGCAGATCCTGGGTTCGGGCGACGTCGACCTCGAGATCCCGGGTCGCCCGTTCACCTTCGGTCAGCTCATCGCGGCGCAGGCGGCTGGCGACGCTGCCGTGCTCGTGGCGCACGGCAGGCCCGTCGTCACCCTCACCCTGACCGACCCCCAAACCGACGTGCTCGCGCTGTTCGAAGCGGCGCAGTAGGAGTTCCCTCACGATGACTGTCGAGATCACGCGCGGGCACAATCCCCTGCGCGACGACGATGACCGCCGCCTGAACCGCATCGCCGGTCCGAGCGCGCTGGTGATCTTCGGCGTGACGGGAGACCTGTCGCGCAAGAAGCTCATGCCCGCCGTCTACGACCTGGCCAACCGCGGCCTGCTTCCGCCGGGCTTCGCGCTCGTCGGCTTCGCGCGTCGCGATTGGGAGGATCAGGACTTCGCGAACGTCGTGCACGACGCCGTGCGTCAGCACGCACGCACGCCGTTCCGCGAAGAGACCTGGAAGCAGCTGCTGCAAGGCATCCGCTTCGTCTCCGGCGAGTTCGGCGACCCCGATGCGTTCCGGCGCCTGCGCGAGACGGTCGAGAAGCTCGACGTCGAGCGCGGCACGATGGGCAACCACGCGTTCTACCTGTCGATCCCGCCGCGCGACTTCCCGATCGTGGCCCGCCAGCTGAAAGAGTCGGGCCTCGTCGACGACAAGTCGACGAATCCGGATGCCTGGCGGCGCGTCGTCATCGAGAAGCCCTTCGGCTCTGACCTGCAGACCGCGCGCGAGCTGAACGCCGCCCTCGAAGTGGCCTTCCCCGCCGACTCGATCTTCCGGATCGACCACTACCTCGGCAAGGAGACGGTGCAGAACATCCTCGCGTTGCGCTTCGCGAACGAGCTGTACGAACCGATCTGGAACGCCAACTACGTCGATCACGTGCAGATCACCATGGCCGAGGACATCGGCGTGGGCGGCCGTGCGGGCTACTACGACGGCATCGGCGCGGCGCGCGACGTCATCCAGAACCATCTGCTGCAGCTGCTCGCTCTGACCGCGATGGAAGAGCCCATCTCGATGGACGCGACGGACCTCCGCAGCGAGAAGGAGAAGGTGCTCGCAGCGGTGCGTCTGCCGGCAGATCTCTCCACCGCCAGCGCGCGCGGACAGTACGGCGGCGGCTGGCAGGGCGGCGAAGAGGTGACCGGGTTCCTCGACGAAGACGGCATGAACCCCGAATCGACGACCGAGACCTACGCCGCGGTCAAGCTCGAGATCGCCACCCGGCGGTGGGCCGGCGTGCCGTTCTACCTGCGCACCGGGAAGCGCCTTGGGCGCCGGGTCACCGAGATCGCGGTCGTCTTCAAACGCGCGCCGCAGCACCTGTTCCAGCGCAACCAGACCCTCGAGCTCGGCCAGAACGCTCTCGTGATCCGCGTGCAGCCCGATGAGGGCGTCACGATCCGCTTCGGCTCGAAGGTGCCCGGCGCCGCCAATGAGGTGCGCGACGTCACGATGGACTTCGGCTACGGCCACGCGTTCACCGAGTCGAGCCCCGAAGCATACGAACGCCTCATCCTCGATGTGCTGCTGGGCGACCCGCCGCTGTTCCCGCGACACGAAGAGGTCGAGCTGTCCTGGAAGATCCTCGACCCGGTCGAGGAGTACTGGGCGCAGCTGGGCGGCCCGCTCGAGCAGTACTCCCCCGGCTCGTGGGGTCCTCCCTCAGCCGACGAACTCTTGGCCCGCGATGGCCGCGTCTGGAGGCGCCCGTGATCGTCGACCTGCCCGACACCACCGTGTCGAAGATCGCCCGCTCGCTCGTCAGCGTGCGCGAAGAAGGCGGAGCCGTCGCGCTTGGCCGCGTGCTGACGCTCGTCATCGTGACGACGCATGGCCTGCAGGAAGAGGCGATCGAAGCCGCCAACGACGCGTCGCGCGAGCACCCGATGCGCGTCATCGTGCTGATCGTCGACCCCGAGGGCGACGCGAAGCTCGATGCGCAGATCCGCGTCGGCGGCGACGCCGGCGCGAGCGAGGTCGTCGTGCTGCGCGCCACGGGCGACGCCGGTGCCAACCAGGAGGGCCTGATCACGGGCCTGCTGCTGCCCGATGCTCCCGTCGTCGCCTGGTGGCCCGACTTTCCTCCGGCGCACCCGTCGACCTCCGACGTGGGGCGCATGGCGCAGCGCCGCATCACGGATGCCTCGACGAAGCCGTTCGCGAAGGATCGGCTCTCGCAGCTCGGGCCCGCGTACGCCCCCGGTGACACCGACCTCGCCTGGACCCGACTCACGCACTGGCGCGAGCAGCTCGCCGCCGTGCTCGACCAGCCGCCGTATGAGGCAGTGACGGCGGTCGAGGTCGTCGGAGCAGGCAGCTCGCCGTCGACGGGCCTGCTGGCCGCCTGGCTGCGACTGAAGCTCGATGTTCCCGTCACGTGGCGCTATTCGCCGCGGGAGGAGTGGGAGCACGGCATCCAGCGCGTGCGCCTCACACGCGCCAACGGCGACATCGTGCTCGAGCGCAGCAACGACATCGACGCGACGCTCACGCAGCCCGGGCAGCCCTCGCACGACATCGTGCTGCCGCGGCGCACCCTGCGCGAGTGCCTCGCCGAGGAGCTCCGCAGGCTCGACCCGGACCTCCTGTATGGTCGAGTCATCACGGAGGGTTGGGACCTGCTCGGGCCCCCGACTTCGCCCGAGTCCTAGGAGTTCCGATGACGCAATTGTGGACCGAGAAGCGGGTCGTGGTCAGCCGCGATGCCGCCGGACTGGCCTCTGATGTGGCGAAGCGGCTTCTCGATCGACTTATCCGCCGCACTGCGTCAGGCAAGACATCCCACCTGGTCCTCACCGGCGGTGCGATCGGCACCGCCGTGCTGCGCGCCGCGGGATCTCACCCACGCAGAGGCGACGTCGATTGGTCGGCTGTGCACCTCTGGTGGGGCGACGAGCGCTTCCTTCCCGCCGGTCACGCCGAGCGCAACGACACGGGGGCGCGCCGCGCGCTGATCGATCACATCGACATTCCGACCGCGAACGTCCACGCGATGGCCGGTTCCGACGAGGTCTCCGACATGGATGCCGCCGCGGCGGCCTACGCGGCCGAGCTGGCCCGCTTCGGCAACAAGGATCAGCCGTGGCCGGCCTTCTTCGTGTGCTTCCTCGGCGTCGGACCCGACGGTCACATCGCCTCGCTCTTCCCCGATCGCGGCGAGATTCAAGACACCGAGAACTCCGTGCTGCCGGTGCGAGACTCTCCGAAGCCGCCCAGCGACCGCCTGACGCTCACCCGGCCAGTGCTCAACTCGTCGCGGTGCGTGTGGCTCGTCGTCTCGGGTGTCGACAAAGCGGCAGCCCTCGGGCTGGCTCTCGCCGGCGCGAGTTACGAGACGGTCCCTGCGGCAGGAGCAAAAGGACGCAAGCGCACGGTGTTCTTCGTCGATCAGGATGCCGCGGCGAACGTACCGAGCGAACTCATCGATCAGGAATTCTGACGCGGTCCGCGTCAGAGTCGATCAGGCCTGACCGCGGCGCTCGCGCAGCTGGTGCAGTGCATCGCCGAGAAGAGCTTCCGCTTCTTCCTCGGTGCGGCGTTCCTTCACGTACGCGAGGTGCGTCTTGTAGGGCTCGCTCTTGGCGACCGCCGGCGGGTTCTCTTTGTCGCGCCCCGCGGGAAGCCCCGAGTGCGGCGAATCGATGACCTCGGGGATCTCCTCTTCGGCGATCCCGGCCGCGAAGTAGCGCACGGTCTCGTTGCCCAGGGCATCCCAATACGACACGGCGACGCGGTCGGCGTGATGACCGTGGTCCTGCTCACCCATGGGGCCGGCACCGACACGGGTGCCGCGGATCGCGTTTCCTCCGGTAGCCATCAGATGCCCTGGAACTTCGTGATCAGGCCGAGGGCGACGATCGCGACGAACCACGTGAGCGCGAGCACCACGGTGAAGCGGTTGAGGTTGCGCTCAGCGAGGCCGGACGAACCCATGGCAGAGCTCATGCCGCCGCCGAACATGTCGGACAGGCCGCCACCGCGGCCCTTGTGCAGGAGGATCAGCAACGTCAGCAGCAGGCTGGTGATGCCCAGCAGCACCTGCAGCACGAACTCGAGGATGTCCACAGTCGAAGAAGCCTTTCGCGGCGCCCGCCGAGGGGCGCACAAAGATCAAGTATATGCGTTTCTGCGTTTCGACTCGGTCGCTGGCGCTCCCTCACTCAACGACCGGTCTGGGGGTGACCCCGAGACCGGTCGTTGAGCGAGCGAAGCGAGTCGAAACGCAGAGTCGAAACGCGAAACGCGAAACGCGAAACGCGTCAGACGCCGACGTGCTTCTGGTAGCGGATGATCGCGGCGAACTCGTCGGCGACCAGGCTCGCGCCACCCACGAGAGCACCATCGACGTCGGGCTCGCGCATGAAGCTGGCGATGTTGCCCGACTTCACCGATCCGCCGTAGAGGATGCGCGTGCGTGCCGCGGCATCCTCACCGAGCTTCTCGGCGACGACGGCGCGAAGCGCCGCGCAGACCTCCTGCGCCTGCTCGGGCGAGGCGACCTGACCGGTGCCGATGGCCCACACGGGCTCGTAGGCCACGACGATGTCGGCATCTGCCGGCACGCCCTCGAGGGCGACCTGCAGCTGCGCGACCGAGATCGCGGTCGGGCCGGACTCCTCACGCTGCTCGAGGGTCTCGCCGACACAGATCACCGGGACGAGCCCGTTGCGCAGCGCCGCCTGCACCTTCTCGGCGACGACCGCATCGGTTTCGTGGTGGTACTCGCGCCGCTCGGAGTGACCGATGATCACGTAGCTGCACGCGAGCTTGTTCAGGAAGACGCCGGAGATCTCGCCGGTGTACGCGCCCGAATCCTTCGCCGAGATATCCTGCGCACCGAGGGCGAACGGGATCTTGTCGGCATCGAGCAGCGTCTGCACGGTGCGGATGTCGGTGAACGGCGGGAAGACCGCCACCTCGACGGAGCCGTCTTCGTGCGCGGCATCCTTGAGCGTCCAGTGCAGCTTCTGGACGAACGCGACCGCCTGCAGGTGGTCGAGGTTCATCTTCCAGTTGCCGGCGATCAGTGGTGTGCGTGCCATCAGCTGTCCCATCCCAGGATCTCCAGCCCGGGGAGCTTCTTGCCCTCCAGGAATTCCAGACTCGCTCCACCGCCGGTGGAGATATGGCCGAACTGGTCGTCGGCGAAGCCGAGCTGGCGCACGGCCGCGGCCGAGTCACCGCCGCCCACGACCGACAGGCCGTCGACCTCGGTCAGCGCCTGCGCGACGGCCTTCGTGCCGGGCGCGAACGCAGGCATCTCGAACACGCCCATCGGACCGTTCCAGAACACCGTCTTCGACGTCCGGATCGCCTCGGCGAAGATCTTCGCCGTCTCGGGTCCGATGTCGAGGCCCATGCCGTCGGCACCGAAGGCGGTGTCTTCCAGCGCATCCGCGGCGGCGACGACGTGGTCGGCGTCGGCGGCGAAGCCGGATGCCATGACGGCATCCACCGGCAGGATCAGCTCGACCCCGCGCTCGGCGGCCTGTTCCATGTAGCCCTTGACGGTGTCGAGCTGGTCGGCCTCGAGCAGGCTCTTGCCGACCTTCAGCCCCTGCGCCGCGAGGAAGGTGAACAGCATGCCGCCGCCGACCAGGATCTTGTCGGCGCGCGGCAGCAGGTGCTCGATGACGCCCAGCTTGTCGCTGACCTTCGATCCGCCGAGCACGACCGCATACGGACGCTCGGGGTTCTCGGTGAGGCGGTCGAGCACGTCGACCTCCTTCTCGATGAGGAACCCGGCGGCCGAGGGCAGGATCTCGGCGAGCTCATACACCGAGGCCTGCTTGCGGTGCACGACACCGAAGCCGTCGGACACGAGGGCGTCGCCGAGCGCGGCGAGCTGCTCGGCGAACGCGCGGCGCTCCCCGGCATCCTTCGCCGTCTCACCCGGGTTGAACCGCAGGTTCTCGATGACGGCGACGTCTCCGTCTTCGAGCGCGGCGACCGCCTCAGCCGCGGATTCGCCGACCGTGTCACGCGCGAACGCGACCGGCTTGCCCAGCAGTTCGGACAGCCGCTGGGCGACCGGTTCGAGGCTGTACTTCGCGTCGGGAGCGCCGTCAGGACGGCCGAGGTGAGAGCACGCGACGACGCGCGCACCCTGGTTGATCAGATGGTTGAGGGTCGGAAGTGCCGCCCGGATACGGCCATCGTCCGTGATGACGCCCTCTTTCAGAGGGACATTGAAGTCAACACGGACGATGACGCGCTTACCGGCCAGCGAACCCAGGGAATCGAGGGTGCGCAGAGCCATGAGGTTCTCTCAGAGCTTCTCGGCGACGAGCTCGGCGAGGTCGACGAGACGGTTCGAGTAGCCCCACTCGTTGTCGTACCAGGCCGACACCTTGACGAGGTTGCCCGAGACGTTCGTCTGGCCCGCGTCGAAGATCGACGAGTGCGGGTCGTGGACGATGTCGGTCGAGACGATCGCGTCGGTGTTGTACTTCAGGTAGCCGACGAGCGGACCCTCGGACGCTGCCTTCTCGTAGGCGGCGTTGATGGTCTCGACGGTCAGACCCTCGGTCGGGGTGATGATCGTGAGGTCGACGATCGAGCCCGTGGGGATCGGCACGCGGTACGACGAGCCGCTCAGCTTGCCGTTGAGCTCGGGCAGCACCAGGCCGATGGCCTTGGCGGCACCGGTCGACGCGGGCACGATGTTCAGTGCCGCCGCGCGGGCGCGGTGCAGGTCGCCGTGCGGGCCGTCCTGCAGGTTCTGGTCGGCCGTGTAGGCGTGCGCGGTCATCATGAAGCCGCGCTCGATGCCGAAGGCGTCGTTGAAGACCTGGGCGAGCGGCGCGAGGCAGTTCGTGGTGCAGGAGGCGTTCGAGATGACGTGCATCGTCTCGTTGTCGTAGGTGTCGTCGTTCACACCCACGACGAACGTGCCGTCGACGTCGGTGCCGGGGGCGGAGATGATGACCTTCTTCGCGCCGCCGTCGATGTGCTTCTTGGCATCCGCTGCCTTCGTGAAGCGTCCGGTCGACTCGATGACGATGTCGACGCCCAGGTCGCCCCAGGGGAGGTTCGCGGGGTCGCGCTCTTCGAAGACCTTGATGGCCTTGCCGTTGACGGTGATGGAGTCGGCGTCGTACGAGACCTCCGCGTTCAGGCGCCCGCCGACCGAGTCGTACTTGAGCAGGTGGGCGAGGGTCTTGTTGTCGGTGAGGTCGTTCACCGCCACGATCTCGAGGTCCGCACCCTGCTCGAGGGCCGCCCGGAGGAAGTTACGTCCGATGCGGCCGAAGCCGTTGATTCCGATCTTGACAGACACGTTGTCTCCCGTTTCCTGTCGCGTGGCGGTCGCCGTGCTCGACGTTTACGCCACGCGATCGTCTGATGTGAGAAAAGGATGCCGGGTTTCCCCCCGTCGCCGGGCGGGAACCCGGCATCCTCACCTGGTCATGACACTACTACTAGACGAGACCCGCCGTCTTGTCGCGCGCCGTCGAAAAACGCTCGGCGACGTTCGCCCAGTTCGCGATGTTCCAGACCGCCTTGACGTAGTCGGCCTTGACGTTGAGGTAGTCGAGGTAGAAGGCGTGCTCCCACATGTCGAGCTGGAACACGGGGATCGTGCCCTGCGCCGTGTTCGACTGCTGGTCGAAGAGCTGCTGGATGATCAGCTGCTGGCCGAGGACGTCCCAGCTCAGCACCGCCCAGCCCGAGCCCTGGATGCCGGTCGCCGCCGCCGTGAAGTGCGCCTGGAACTTCTCGAAGCCGCCGAAGAACTCGTCGATCGCCGCCTTCAGCTCACCCTCGGGCTGCCCGCCGCCGCCGTCGGTGGCCGGCGCGAGGTTCGTCCAGAAGATCGAGTGGTTGACGTGGCCGCCGAGGTTGAACGCGAGGTCCTTCTCGAGCTTGTTGACGTTCGCCAGGTTGCCCGACTCGCGCGCTTCGGCCAGCTGCTCGAGGGCGGTGTTCGCACCCGTGACGTAGGCCTGGTGGTGCTTGTCATGGTGCAGCTGCATGATCTTGCCGCTGATGTGCGGCTCGAGCGCCGCAAAGTCGTACGGGAGGTCCGGGAGTGTGTACTTCGCCATCTTCTCTTCTTCCTGTTCGCGCCGCGCGCCGGGCGCGGCGAGGGGACGATCTCATCCTATTGAGGTCCAACGCGTGCGTCAGGGGGTTGTTCCCTCGCGTGACGACGTGTACCGCCGGGCGGGTCGTCAGTCTTCGAAGCCCTCGGGCACGGCGGATTCGGTGCCCGGGATGCCATCGGCGGTGGCCTTCTTGTCGGCCATGGCGAGCAGGCGCCGGATGCGCCCCGCCACGGCATCCTTGGTCATGGGCGGATCGGCGTGGTGACCGAGCTCGTCAAGGCTCGCGTCACGGTGTGCGAGACGCAGCGCGCCTGCCTCACGAAGGTGCTCGGGCACCTCGTCGCCGAGGATCTCGAGCGCGCGCTCGACGCGGGCACACGCGGCCACGGCGGCCTGCGCCGAGCGACGCAGGTTGGCGTCGTCGAAGTTCACCAGGCGGTTCACGCCGGCACGCACTTCGCGCCGTTGACGCATCTCTTCCCACGCGTGCGCGGTGCGTGCAGCACCCATCTCGGCAAGAGCGACGCGGATCGCCTCGCCGTCGCGCACGACGACACGGGGCACACCGCGCACCTCGCGGGCCTTGGCGGCGATGCCGAGCCGGTGCGCCGCGCCGACGAGCGCCATCGCGGCCTCGCCCGAGGGGCAGGCGATCTCGAGCGCCGCAGAACGACCGGGGTCGGACAGCGACCCCGCAGCCAGGAAGGCACCACGCCACACGGCGGCGAGATCGGGGCGGGCGCCGGTCGTGAGCTTGTTGGGCAGACCGCGCACCGGGCGGCGACGCTGGTCGAGCAGTCCCGTCTGACGAGCGAGGGTCTCGCCGCCCTCGATCACTCGCACCGCGAAAGACCCGCCGGTGCGTCCGCCGGAGGCCTGCACGCGGTGGAGCTCGGGGCGCACGCCGTAGATCTCCATGATGTCGCGCGCGACGCGACGCGCGAGAAGGTCGGACTCCAGCTCGGCCTCGACCGCGACGCGGCCGGCGATGGAGTGCAGGCCACCCGAGAAGCGCAGGATCGCCGTGAGCTCTGCCACTCGAGCCGTGGGACGAGGGTCGCGGATCGCGGCCAGCTCGGCCTTCACGTCAGTGGTGGGCGACACAGCAGTCCTTCGGTATTGCGAGTGGGGGAGCGTCCAGCCTACTCGCGTCCGAGGTCGCGATGCTTCACCCGCACGGCCACACCAGGCACTGCGGCCAGCCGTTCGGCGAGCTCGATCGCCGTCACGACCGAGCGATGCTTGCCCCCCGTGCAGCCGATCGCGACGACGGAGTGGCGCTTGTTCTCGCGCTGGTAGCCCTCGAGCACGGGATGCAGAGCGAGCGCATACGCATCGATGAACTCGCGGGCACCCTCCTGCGACAGCACGAATTCTCGGACCCGCTCCTGCTCCCCCGTCAGCCCCTTGAGCGCGGGGATCCAGAAGGGGTTCGGCAGGAACCGCATGTCGGCGACGAGGTCGACGTCGGTCGGCAGGCCGTACTTGAACCCGAAGCTCATGACGGTGACCGTGTGCCGGGCCTCGCCCTCCTCGCTGAAGAGTTCCACGATGCGGGTGGCGAGCTGGTGGATGTTGAGGCTGCTGGTGTCGACCAGCAGGTCAGCGCCCTCGCGGATGACCGCGACACGCTCGCGTTCGCGGTGGATGCCATCGAGGATCGTCCCGTCGCCTTGCAGCGGGTGGGGGCGTCGCACCGACTCGAAGCGGCGCACCAGCACTTCGTCCGAGGCATCCAGGAACAGCACGCGCAGCTGCCTGCCGTCTCGGAGCGATCGGGTGATCGCGGGCAGCTCGCTGAAGAGCTCGCGACCCCGCACATCGACGACGGCGGCGATCTTCGGCAGCGCCCCCGCCGCGAGGCCGCTGAGTTCGAGAAGCGGACGCAGCATCTGCGGCGGCAGGTTGTCGACGACGTACCAGCCGAGGTCTTCCAGCGCGTTCGCCGCGGTCGTGCGTCCTGCGCCGGACATCCCGGTCACGATCAGGATCTCGCCGGGCTCCTGACCCCGCGAGTCGGGAACCGGCGCGTCGGGAGCCGCCGCCTCTGGAACATCTGTCACGGGTCCTCCCCCAGGCTCGCTTCCAGCCTACAGACGACCGGCGCCGCTATGTCGCGCGGCACCGGTCAGCGCCCTTCAGCGGTTTGCGAGCGTGCGTTCGATCGAGGCGGCGAGCTTGGGCCCGATGCCGGGCAGCTCGGTGATCTCGTCGGCACTCGCCCGCCCGAGCGCCGCGACCGAACCGAAGTGCTTCAGCAGCGCCTTGATCCGCGCCTCGCCGAGCCCGGGCACTTCGCCGAGCACGGTCGTGATGTCACGCTTCCGGCGCCTCCGCTGATGTGTGATCGCGAAGCGGTGCGCCTCATCGCGCAGGCGCTGCAGGAGGTACAGCGCCTCGGATGTGCGCGGCAGGATGACGGGGTACTCCTCCCCCGGCAGCCAGATCTCCTCGAGGCGCTTCGCGATGCCGCACAGCGCGATCTCGGGGTGACCCGCGTCTTCGAGCGCGCGCGCCGCGGCGGCGACCTGCGGCGCGCCGCCGTCGACGACGAGCAGCTGCGGGCGGTACGCGAACCGCGGGCGCTTGCGTTCGGTGACGACGGGAGCGTCGGGATCGAGAGCCGCGGCCGCCGCGGCGGCGTTCTCGGCATCCGCCGTCGCCTCGTCGCGATCGACGTGCGCGAGCCGCCGCATGAGCACCTGGTACATCGAATCGGTGTCGTCGGTCGTCTCGGGCACGCCGAAGGAGCGGTACTGGTCTTTCCGCGGCAGGCCGTCTTCGAACACGACCATGGATGCCACGACATTCGTGCCCGACAGGTGCGACACGTCGTAGCACTCGATCCGCAGCGGCGCCTCGTCGAGACCCAAGGCGAGCTGCAGGTCGGTCAGCGCCTTCGTGCGTGCCGCGTAGTCGGACGTGCGGCGGGTCTTGTGCAGGATGAGCGCCTGCTGCGCGTTGAGCGTCGCCGTGCGCAGCAGGTCGGCCTTGCGTCCGCGCTGGGCCACCTGCAGCGAGACCCGCTTGCCACGCTTCTCCTGCAGCCACTGCTCGAGCTCGGCGGCATCGTCGGGCAGCACCGGCACCAGGACCTGGCGCGGGATCTCCGCCGGACTCGCCGACCCGTACGTGCGCTGCAGCACCTGGTCGACGAGGTCGGCGCCCGAGATGTCGAGTTCCTTGTCGATCGTCGTCGCGCGCACGCCGCGTACGCGTCCGCCGCGCACGACGAAGTGCTGCACGGCAGCCGACAGCTCGTCCTCGGCGATGCCGAACAGGTCGGCATCGGTGTCGTCGGCGAGCACGAGCGAGCTGCGGCTCAGGACGGCGTCGATCGCCTGCAGCCGGTCGCGGTAGACGGCGGCGGACTCGTAGTCCATGGCGGCGGATGCCTCGCGCATCCGCGCCGTGAGTTCGCGCGTGAAGCGCGCATCGCCGCCGCCCATGAAGGCGATGAAGTCGTCGACGATCGCGCGGTGCTCCTCGATCGTGACCTTCATCGAGCACGGCCCGCCACAGCGCCCGATCTGGCCGGGGAAGCACGGCCGGCCGGTGGCCATGGCCTTCTTGTACGAGGCATCCGAACACGTGCGGATCGGGAAGACCTTGATCATCAGGTCGATCGTGTCGTGCACGGCCCAGATCTTCGGGTACGGCCCGAAGTAGCGCGCGCCCGGGATGCGCCGGTTGCGCGTCACGATCACGCGCGGCGCCTCGTCGGCGAGGGTGATCGCCATGTACGGGTACGACTTGTCGTCCTTGTACCGCACGTTGAACGGCGGCGAGAACTCCTGGATCCACATGTACTCGAGCTGCAGCGACTCGACGTCGCTCGCCACGACGGTCCACTCGACGCTCGTCGCGGTGGTGACCATCCGACGCGTGCGCTCGTGCAGGGTGTGCAGCGGGGCGAAGTAGTTCGAGAGCCGTGCGCGCAGGTTCTTCGCCTTGCCGACGTAGAGCACGCGCCCGTCGGCGTCACGGAATCGGTAGACGCCGGGCTGGGTCGGGATCTCCCCCGGCTTCGGCTTGTAGGGAAGAGCGTTCGCCATGTCAGCCCGCCTTGCGCGCGGCTTGCTCGCCCGAACGACCCTCCAGCACCTCCGCCAGGAACGCGCCGGTGTGGCTGGCCTCGACGCGGGCCACCTGCTCGGGAGTGCCGGTCGCCACGATCTGGCCGCCGCCAGATCCGCCTTCGGGGCCGAGGTCGATGATCCAGTCGGCCGACTTGATCACGTCGAGGTTGTGCTCGATCACGATGACGGTGTTGCCCTTGTCGACGAGACCGCCGAGCACTTCGAGGAGCCGAGCGACGTCTTCGAAGTGCAGTCCCGTCGTCGGCTCGTCGAGCACGTAGACGCTGCGCCCGTTCGAGCGGCGCTGCAGCTCGGTCGCGAGCTTCACGCGCTGCGCCTCACCGCCCGAGAGGGTCGTCGCCGACTGCCCGAGCCGCACGTAGCCGAGGCCGACGTCGACGAGGGTCTTCAGGTAGCGGTGAATCGCCTGGATCGGCTCGAAGAAGTCGGCCGCCTCGGAGATGGGCATCTCGAGCACCTCGGCGATGTTCTTGCCCTTGTAGTGCACGCTCAGGGTGTCGCGGTTGTACCGCTTGCCGTGGCAGACCTCGCACTCGACGTACACGTCGGGCAGGAAGTTCATCTCGATCTTGATCGTGCCGTCACCCGAACAGCCCTCGCAGCGCCCGCCCTTGACGTTGAAGCTGAACCGCCCCGGCTGGTAGCCGCGCACCTTCGCCTCGCTCGTCTCGCTGAAGAGGGTGCGGATGCGGTCGAACACGCCGGTGTAGGTCGCCGGGTTCGAGCGCGGCGTGCGGCCGATCGGGGCCTGGTCGACGTGCACGACCTTGTCGAGGTTGTCGAGGCCGGTGACGCGAGTGTGCTTGCCCGCGACCCGGCGCGCGCCGTTGAGCTTCGTCGCGAGCACTTCGTAGAGGATGCCGTTGACGAGAGACGACTTGCCGGAGCCGCTGACCCCGGTCACGGCCGTCAGCACACCGAGGGGGAACTCGGCGGTGACGTTCCGCAGATTGTTCTCGCGCGCACCGACGACGGTCAGCATGCGCTTCTTGTCGATCTTTCTGCGCTTCGCGGGAGTCTCGATCGATCGCCGACCGCTGAGATACGCGCCGGTCAGCGAGCGCGGCTCTTCGAGCAGCGACGCCAGCGGGCCGGAGTGGACGACCTCGCCGCCCTGCACGCCCGCCCGCGGCCCGATGTCGACGACCCAGTCGGCGGCGTGCACGGTCTCTTCGTCGTGCTCGACGACGATGAGCGTGTTGCCCAGGCTCTTGAGGTGCACGAGGGTCTCGATGAGGCGGCGGTTGTCGCGCTGGTGCAGCCCGATGGAGGGCTCGTCGAGCACGTACAGCACCCCGGTGAGCCCCGAGCCGATCTGCGTCGCGAGGCGGATGCGCTGGGCCTCGCCACCCGAGAGCGAACCCGCGGCGCGGCTGAGGCTGAGGTAGTTCAGCCCGACCTGGATCAGGAAGTCGAGGCGCGCGCGGATCTCGCGGAGCACGGCGGCGGCGATCTTCGCCTCACGGTCGGTCAGCGCGAGCTCGGCGAAGTAGGCCTGCGCGTCGCCGAGGCTGAGGCGCGAGGCATCCGCGATCGAATGTCCGTGCACGAGCACCGCGAGCACTTCTGGCTTGAGCCGATCGCCGTTGCAGACCGGGCACGGCACCTCGCGCAGATACTCCGACCAGCGCTGACGCTGCGCGTCGCTCTCGGCCTGGGTGTACTGGCGCTCGATGTACGGCACGACGCCTTCGAAGCCCGACGAGTACCGCATCTCGCGGCCGTAGCGGTTCTTCCACTTGACGGTCACCTTGTAGCCCTCGCCGCGCAGCACGGCCTCTTGCGCCTCGACAGGCAGATCACGCCAGGGCGTGTCGAGCGAGAAGTCGAGGTCGTCGGCAAGACCCACGAGCAGCCGCTCGTAGTACTGGTAGAGCCCCTTCCCCTGCGTCGTCCAGGGGATGATGACGCCCTCGTTGATCGACAGTTCCTCGTCGCCCAGCATGAGCTCGACGTCGACCGACATGCGGGTGCCGAGGCCCGAGCAGGCAGGGCACGCGCCGAACGGCGCGTTGAAGGAGAACGTGCGCGGCTCGATCTCGGTGAGCTGCAGCGGGTGACCGTTCGGGCAGGCGAGCTTCTCGCTGAAGCTCTGCCACGCGTCGTCGCCCTCTTCGTCGACGAAGTTGACCTGCATGATGCCGCCGGCAAGGCCCAACGCCGTCTCGACCGAGTCGGTGACGCGGCTGAGGATGTCGGGGGCGGCGACCAGGCGGTCGACGACGACGGCGATGTCGTGCTTGTAGCTCTTCTTGAGCGTCGGCGGCTCGGAGAGCTGGATGAGGTCACCGTCGACGACGGCGCGCGCATAGCCCTTGGCCGAGAGCTCCTTGAAGAGGTCGACGAACTCGCCCTTCTTCTGACTCACGACCGGGGCCACGATCTGATAGCGGGTGCGGTCGGGAAGTTCCATGAGCTGGTCGGCGATCTGCTGCACGGTCTGACGCTGGATCTGCGCGCCGCACTCGGGACAGTGCGGCACTCCGATGCGGGCCCAGAGCAGACGCATGTAGTCGTGGATCTCGGTGATCGTGCCGACCGTCGAGCGGGGGTTGCGGTTCGTCGACTTCTGGTCGATGCTCACCGCGGGCGAGAGACCCTCGATGAAATCGACGTCGGGGCGGTCGACCTGGCCCAGGAACTGGCGGGCGTACGCGCTCAGCGACTCGACGTAGCGGCGCTGGCCTTCGGCGAAGATGGTGTCGAACGCGAGGCTCGACTTGCCCGATCCGGACAGCCCGGTGAAGACGACGAGCGAGTCGCGCGGGATGTCGAGATCCACGTTCTTGAGGTTGTGGACGCGGGCTCCGCGGACGCTGAGTTTCGACGCTGCGACGGGGACGATAGGCACCGGTCAAGTCTAGGCGGGGCCTCGGACACCGGGCTCGACGTACGCCGCCGGCGCAGGTGCGACCCCCTATCCACACCCGCGGCGCGCGACTACCGTGGCGCCGGAAGGCAAGCGAAGACACCAGCGAAGGCACCGATGAAGGAGCGCACCATGACCCCGAAGAACACGATCTGCCTCTGGTACAACGGCGGCGCCGAAGACGCCGCGCGGTTCTATGCCGAGACCTTCCCCGACAGCGAGGTCGGCGCCGTGCGCCGGGCGCCCGCCGACTTCCCCGACGGGTCGGAAGGCGATGTCCTGACCGTCGAGTTCACCGTCTGCGGCATCCCGTGCATCGGCCTCAACGGTGGGCCGCAGTTCCCGCAATCCGAGGCGTTCTCCTTCCAGATCGCGACCGACGATCAGGACGAGACCGACCGACTCTGGGATGCCATCGTGGGAAACGGCGGCGAGGAGAGCATGTGCGGCTGGTGCCGGGATGCCTGGGGCCTGAACTGGCAGATCACTCCGCGGGCACTCTCGGTCGCGATGGAAAGCGGCGGAGGGGCCGCCGAACGCGCGTTCGCGGCGATGATGACGATGCGCAAGATCGACATCGCGGCGATCGAGGCGGCTGTCGCGGGGGGCTGACGGTCAGGAGGTCGGGCGGTCACGTGCCCGAAGGCTCGCGAGCCTCACAACCGCGGAGATCTGCACAGTCGCGGAGGTCGGCGGCGCAGGCATCCGCGAGTGTGCAGATCTCCGCAGAAGGGATGCCTCGCCGTCAGGTCGCGCGCCGCCCCGCGAACGGCGCGAGGCCGTCGCGGACGGCGGTGACCTGCGCGACCGACATGCCGGTCGCCTCCAGCACCTGACCGGGCACGTCGAGGGCACGCTCGCGCAGCTCCGCGCCGGCGGCGGTCAGGCCGAGCTCGAGCACGCGTTCGTCCGCCGCGCTGCGGCCTCGGGTGACGAGCCCCTGCGCCTCGAGGCGCTTCACGAGCGGCGACAGCGTCGCCGACTCCATTGCAAGGTCGCCCGCCAGCTCGCCGAGAGCGCGCGGCGAGCGCTCCCAGAGCGCCAGCATGACGAGGTACTGCGGATGCGTGAGCCCCAGCGGCTCGAGGATCGGACGATAGATCGCGACGACGTTGCGCGCAGCGGTGACCAGCGCGAAGCAGAGCTGGTTGTCGAGCTTCAGCAGGTCATCGCGTGGATCTGTGCGGGTCACGGCATCCACTCTACCAATTACTTAGTACACTAATGAATATGGACGAACGCGAAGAACCTCGACGCCCGCTGCGCGAACGGGTGCGCGAGTCGGGCGGCTGGTACGCCTACCTGAACAGCCGACTGATTCGCTTCGCGGGGCCGGCGTCGGTCGGCCCCTACGACACCGAGCCCGAGCCGGTGCGCACCGAGCGCGCCTGCCCGCTGTGCGGCCAGCCCATGTCCGCCCACACGTTCGACCGCTCGGGACCGAAGCCCCTGATGCACTGCCCCTGACGACGCAGGTCAGGCGTGCCCGGCTGTCTCCATGGCGCGCAGTTCCTTCTTGAGGTCCTGCACCTCGTCGCGCAGCCGCCCGGCGAGCTCGAACTTGAGCTCGGCGGCCGCGGCGAGCATCTGGTTCGACAGGTCCTGGATGGTCGCCTCGAGCTGCATCGCGCCTTCCGCGGCGATCCCTTCGCGCCGCAGCTGCGGTGTCGGCGACTTGCCCTTCCCGGACTTGTTCTTCGCTGTCGCGCGACCGCTCATCATCGCCTGAGTGTCGGATGCCTCGCGCGCGAGCGCGTCGGTGATGTCGGCGATCTTCTTGCGCAGGGGCTGCGGGTCGATGCCGTTCGCGACGTTGTAGGCGATCTGCATCTCGCGGCGGCGGTCGGTCTCGTCGATGGCCGTGCGCATCGAGTCGGTCATGTTGTCGGCGTACATGTGCACTTCGCCCGAGACGTTGCGCGCCGCGCGGCCGATCGTCTGGATCAGCGAGGTGCCGCTACGGAGGAACCCCTCCTTGTCGGCATCGAGGATGGCGACAAGCGACACCTCGGGCAGGTCGAGGCCTTCGCGCAGCAGGTTGATCCCCACCAGCACGTCGTAGACGCCCTGCCGCAGTTCGGTCAGCAGCTCGACGCGCCGCAGCGTGTCGACGTCGGAGTGCAGGTAGCGCACGCGCACGCCGTGCTCGCCGAGGAAGTCGGTGAGCTCTTCGGCCATCTTCTTCGTGAGGGTCGTGACGAGCACGCGCTCGTCGCGCTCGACGCGCACGCGGATCTCTTCGAGCAGGTCGTCGATCTGCCCCTTCGACGGCTTCACGACGATCTGCGGATCGACGAGCCCCGTCGGGCGGATGATCTGCTCGACCACACCGTCGGCGATGCCCATCTCGTAGCGGCCCGGGGTCGCCGAGAGGTAGACCGTCTGCCCGACGCGCTGCTTGAACTCGTCGAAGCGCAGCGGGCGGTTGTCCATCGCGGACGGCAGGCGGAAGCCGTGGTCGACGAGGGTGCGCTTGCGCGAGGCATCCCCCTCGTACATCGCGCCGATCTGCGGCACCGTCACGTGCGACTCGTCGATGACCATCAGGAAGTCGTCGGGGAAGAAGTCGAGCAGCGTGTGCGGCGCTTCACCGGGCTGGCGGCCGTCGAGGTGGCGCGAGTAGTTCTCGATGCCCGAGCAGAATCCGAGCTGCTGCAGCATCTCGAGGTCGAACGTCGTGCGCATGCGCAGGCGCTGCGCCTCGAGCAGCTTTCCCTGGCCCTCCAGCTCTTTCAGCCGCCCGGCGAGCTCGGTCTCGATCGTCCCGATCGCGCGGTGCACCGTGTCGGTGCCGGCGACGTAGTGGGATGCCGGGAAGATCGGCACGCTCTCGAGGCGCTGCACGACATCGCCGGTGAGCGGATGCAGCATGTAGAGCGCTTCGATCTCGTCACCGAACAGCTCGATGCGGATCGCGTACTCCTCGTACACCGGGATGATCTCGATCGTGTCGCCGCGCACGCGGAAGTTGCCGCGCGAGAAGTCGACGTCGTTGCGGTTGTACTGCATGTTGATGAACTTGCGGATCAGGGCATCGCGGTCGTACCGCTCCCCCACCTGCAGCGCGACCATGGCGCGCAGGTACTCTTCGGGAGCGCCGAGCCCGTAGATGCACGACACGGTGCTCACCACGACGACGTCGCGGCGACTGAGGAGCGAGTTGGTTGTCGAGTGGCGCAGGCGCTCGACCTCGGCGTTGATCGACGAGTCCTTCTCGATGAAGGTATCGGTCTGCGGCACGTAGGCCTCGGGCTGGTAGTAGTCGTAGTAGCTGACGAAGTACTCGACCGCGTTGTTCGGCATGAGAGCGCGGAACTCGTTCGCGAGTTGCGCCGCCAGGGTCTTGTTGTGGGCGAGCACGAGCGTCGGGCGCTGCACCTGCTCGATGAGCCAGGCCGTCGTCGCCGATTTGCCGGTGCCGGTCGCGCCGAGCAGCACGACGTCGGTTTCACCCGCGTTGACACGGGCTGCGAGCTCGGCGATCGCCTGCGGCTGGTCACCGCTCGGCTCGTAGTCGCTGATCACCTCGAACGGGCGGACGGATCTCGTGGCTTGCATCTTTCCAGCGTAGGCGTGGCCTGCGACATCGGGTCGGGTGTTCGCGCTCGGCGCTCGCCCGCGCCTGCTCAGGCCTCGTCGTCGTCGCCCGATTCGAAATCGCCGGTCGCGAAATCGTCCCACTCGAAATCGGGGTCGGACCGCCACGCTGCAGAGGATGAGGAGGGCATGGTGTCTCCGATCGTCGGTGGAGCGTCGGTGGAGCTCAGGTCATGCCGTGAGGCTAGCGGCCGCAGATTAACCAGCCGTTGCACGCGCATATCGCGGCGATGTCCCTACGCTGGGGTGATGGAATTCCTCGTCGGATCGAGCCTCGCCGCTGCGGCCGGGCTGAATGCGTGGATTCCCCTGTTCGTCCTCGGAATGCTCGATCGCTTTCTGCCCGGATTCGATCTGCCGGGCGGCTGGTCATGGCTTTCCGGCGACGTGGCGCTGTGGATCATCGGCATCCTGCTGCTGATCGAGGTCGTCGCCGACAAGATTCCCGCCATCGACTCACTGAACGATGTCGTGCACACGGTGGTGCGGCCCGCGTCGGGGGGAATCGCGTTCGGCGCCGGTGCGAGCGCTGAGGCGGTGACCGATCCCTCGCAGCTCCTGCAGAACAACGCGTGGGTGCCGATCGTGATCGGTGTGCTGATCGCCCTCGCGGTGCACGCGGCCAAGGCGACCATCCGCCCCGTCGCCAACGTCGCGACCGCGGGGCTCGCTGCACCCGCGCTCTCGACGGCGGAAGACGTGTCGTCGTTCGCCCTCGCGATCACCGCGATCGTGGTGCCGGTGCTCGCAGGCATCCTGCTGCTCGGTCTGATCGTCGCGATCGTCGTGCTGCTGACGCGGCGGCGACGACGGCGCGTCGAGGCTCAGACCCCGGCCTGAATCCGCTCCCACAGCGCATCGGCAGCCGCGAGGGTGTCCTCGAGCGTGCCGGAGGTGTCGACGACGACATCCGCGATCGCGCGGCGACGTTCGTCACTGACCTGCGAGGCGATGCGGGCGGATGCCTCGGCCTCGCTCAGCCCGCGCAACTCGATCAGCCGACGGGCACGGACGGCGGCCGGCGCATCAGCGACCACGATGAGGTCCCACGGGTCGTCGGCGCGGGCTTCGACCAGGAGCGGCACGTCGTAGACGATGACGGCGCCAGGATCTGCAGCGACGGCAGCGGCGAAGCGCCGCGCCGATTCGGCCCGCACTGCGGGGTGCACGATCGCATTCAGACGTGCCAGCGCCTCGGCGTTGCCGAACACGCGGGCTCCGAGCGCCGCACGGTCGAGGGCACCGGTGTCGTCGATCACGTCGGCGCCGAAGGCGGCGGCGATGGCATCCAGTACCGGTGAACCGGGCTGCTGCACCTCGCGGACGATCGCGTCGGCATCGACGATCACGGCGCCGCGAGCCGCCAGGCGGCGTGCGATCGTGGACTTTCCGGAGGCGATTCCACCGGTGAGCGCGACGAGAGGCATGCACTCAGCCTGTCACGACGGCGACGCGGGTGCGTCGAGCAGCACCGACGCGCCCGGCGTCTCGGTGGCGCGCAGGGCGGCAGCGCGGGCACCCTCCTGCAGACGCTCCAGCTCATAGCCGACATCTTCGGTGAAGGCGACGCCTACGCCGACGAACGGGAAGAGTCCCGACTGCACGAGGGCCAGCTCTTCCGTGCAGCCGCGGTAGATGATCGCGCCGAGCCGGCGCGCGTCGGCCGCCGTGCGCGCGAGCGCGCAGACGGCGAGCCGATCTCCTCCTGCCTCGCCGACGATGGCCGATGCCGGTGCGTAGCGGCGCACCGCCTGTCGGCATGCGCCACCGATGGCGTCGCCGGCATCCTGCCCGAATGCCGTGCGGATCTCGCTCAGTCCCTCGACCCGGATGACGATCAGGGCCACACCTTCGCCTCGCCATGACGCCCGCTCGACGATGTCGGCACTCGCGGCGGTGAAAGTGCGCTCGAGCATCACTCCGTCGGCGGCCACACCGCCCTCGGTGAGCCATTCGTAGCGCCGCTCGGCCGTGCGGTGCGAGCGCAGCACCGACGTCACGATCGCCGCGACCATCGTGAGCACGATGGTGAAGAAACTCGCGCTCACCGAGCCGAACCACTCCGCGAAGAGCACACTGTCGGGCCCGCTCACCACGAAGATCACGAACCGGACGGCGTAGAACGCCGCCGCGAAGAGCAGCACCCCCGACAGCGCCCACGAGGTGCGGATGCGCCCCATCGGCGCCCGGACGCACTCGAGGCCACCGACGACGAACAGCACCACGAGGCTCACGGCCATGGTCGTCCAGCCGCCCCATCCGCCGGGCGACGGCGCGGCGAACAGGGCCGCGAAGAATGTCGCCGCTGCGGCGACGGCGACGATGCCCAGCGCGAATCTCACCGGCCGGTCGTTGAATCGTCGCGCGCCGAGCCACATGAATCCGGGCACCATGACGAACAGCGCGTTGCCGACCGCGATCGAGGCCGTACCGCCGACACCGGCCGACCACGCCATGTAGGCGACCGTGGTGGTGAGGCCGCAGAAGAAGCTGACCGCCCACAGCCGCCCCGGTCCGGTGTCACGCCGGATCACCGTTTCGAGGATGAACGTGACGCTGGCGACGGATGCCACGAGCGCGGTCAGCACCGTGACAGTGAACGGATCGAGGGTCATCGCGGCACCCGCGCATCTGAGGTGGCGGGCAGCGTCACGGTGAACGTCGAGCCGACGCCCACCTCCGATGACACGGTCAGTCGACCGTCGTGCGCCCGGATGATGTCGCTGCTGATGGCGAGCCCGAGCCCGTTCCCGGGCGCCGCGTCCGACGCCCGGTAGAAGCGTTCGAACACGTGCTCCCGATCGGAGGCGTCGATGCCGATCCCGGTGTCGTGCACCTCGATCGAGGTCGTCTCGCCATCGGTGTGCACGGTGATCTCGACCGTGCCGCCATCACGATTGAACTTGATCGCGTTGCTGAGCAGGTTGTCGATCACCTGGCGCAGACGGCCGGGATCGGCGATCGCGATCGCTCGCCGCTCACCGCTCACGGTGATCCTGACGACCCGCTCGTCGGCGAAGGGACGGATGGCGATGATCGAGGCGCGAACGACCTCGACGACATCGACCTCGCGCGGGTGCACCGTGATCTCGACCGATTGGCGTGATTTACGGGTCGCGGTGAGGATGTCGGCGACGATCGTGAGCAGTCGCTCACCGCTGCCGAGAGCGGTGTCGACATAGCGCCGCGCACGCGGGGGGATGTCGTCTTCGTCGAGGGCGAGTTCGAGGTACCCGAGGACCGAGGTGAGGGGCGTCCGCAGCTCGTGCGACACCGACGCGACGAGATCGTCGCGCGCCCGGAGCGCCTCGCGCTCGGTCGTCACATCGCGCACGACCAGCACGGCACCGGAATCCGCACCGCGATGGTCGATCAGTCGGCGGGCGGTGAACGTGAGCGCCGTCCGCCGCCCCTCGGCATCCGTCGACCATACGACCTCGTCTTCGAACGTCTCGCCCCGCCGCGCGCGGGCGACCGGGTGATTCGCAGCCGAGAGCCCCGTTTCACCGTCTTCTTCGAACAGACTGACCGTCGGGACCGCGACGTGCAGGCCGGGGATGGAACTGCTGAGGCGCCCGATCGCGTCGTTCTCGTAGACGACGTCGCCGCCCACGGCGAGCCGCACCACACCGAAGTCGACGGTGTCGAGCACCTCGGTGACGAGCTGCTCCTGTCGCACCGCGGCCGAGCGCGCGAAGGCGAGACGGGCGGCCTGCGCGTCGAGCAGGTGGCGCTGGGCGGCGAACCGGCGGGCCGAGGAGTATCCCGCGCTGCTGATCGCGATGATCACGAGCGGCAGCAGGAGCGTCGCGAAGCTGAACGTGGGCGACGGCCCGAGAGCCACGATCACCCAGTAGAGCGCAGGGATGGCGGTGCAGGCGACGACGAACCCGATCGTTCCGATCGTCGCCAGCCACATCGCGGGAAATGCCCACAGCAGTCCGAGCCCGCGCTCGGGGTCGGCCAGACGCAGCACGCCGATGGAGAGGATGTCGATGATCGGGATGACCATGACCCACCCGGGCGAGACGCGTGACCACGGCACGGCAAGCGCGGCGATGCCGCCGAGCACGACACCCAATGCACCGATCGCGAACAGTCCAGGGCGGGCGAGTATGCCGGTCGCAACGCCGGCGACGAAGAGCACGGCAACGGTGCCGCTGAGCACCAGCTGGCTTCCCGCGGCCAGGCGATCGCGGTCATCGAAGCGCAGCGACAAGCGGGCCCGCTCACGCAGGGCGGCCACTGTCGCACCCGCCGACGCCATCCGTGCCATGCCTCACCTCCCCCATCGACGCTACCGCGCACCGGGCCCGCCGAGGACACGGCGCGCAACAGAACAGGGGCCGAGACCCGAAGGTCTCGGCCCCTGTCGAAGGGTTCAGCGGATCAGCGACCCGAGAGCTTCTCGCGCAGTGCCGCGAGCGCCTCGTCGTCGGCGAGCGTGCCGCCGCCCAGGTCGGACGTGAAGGACGACGACGAGGTCGACGACTCGGTCGGGGCGTTCGCCTCGGCCTCGAGCGACTTCGCGACGGCGACCTTGTGCGCCTCCCAGCGAGCCTGGGCAGCCGCGTACTCCTGCTCCCACTTCTCGCGCTGCGCGTCGAAGCCCTCGAGCCAGGCACCCGACTCGGCGTCGAAGCCCTCGGGGTACTTGTACTCGCCGTTCTCGTCGTACTCGGTCGCCATGCCGTACAGCGCCGGGTCGAACTCGGTGCCGCTGGGGTCGACCGACTCGTTGGCCTGCTTGAGCGACAGCGAGATACGACGACGCTCGAGGTCGATGTCGATGATCTTGACGAAGACCTCTTCGCCGACCGACACGACCTGCTCGGCCAGCTCGACGTGCTTGCCCGAGAGCTCCGAGATGTGCACGAGGCCCTCGATGCCGTCTGCGACGCGCACGAACGCACCGAACGGAACGAGCTTGGTGACCTTGCCCGGCGCGACCTGACCGATCGCGTGCGTGCGGGCGAACACCTGCCACGGGTCTTCCTGCGTCGCCTTGAGCGACAGCGAGACGCGCTCGCGGTCGAGGTCGACCTCGAGGATCTCGACGGTGACCTCCTGGCCCACCTCGACGACCTCGGACGCGTGCTCGATGTGCTTCCAGGACAGCTCGGAGACGTGCACGAGGCCGTCCACGCCGCCCAGGTCGACGAACGCACCGAAGTTGACGATCGACGAGACGACACCCTTGCGGACCTGACCCTTGTGCAGGTTGTTCAGGAACGTGGTGCGCGACTCGGACTGCGTCTGCTCGAGCAGAGCGCGGCGGCTGAGCACGACGTTGTTGCGGTTCTTGTCGAGCTCGAGGATCTTGGCCTCGATCTCCTGACCGAGGTACGGCGTGAGGTCGCGGACGCGACGCAGCTCGATGAGCGATGCCGGCAGGAAGCCGCGCAGGCCGATGTCGACGATGAGGCCACCCTTGACGACCTCGATCACGGAACCGGTGACGACACCGTCGTTCTCCTTGATCTTCTCCACGTCGCCCCACGCACGCTCGTACTGCGCGCGCTTCTTGGACAGGATGAGGCGGCCTTCCTTGTCCTCCTTCTGGAGAACGAGGGCCTCGACAGCGTCGCCGACCTTGACGACCTCGTTGGGGTCGACGTCGTGCTTGATCGAGAGCTCGCGCGAGGGGATGACACCCTCGGTCTTGTAGCCGACGTCGAGGAGGACCTCGTCGCGGTCGATCTTCACGACGGTTCCTTCGATGAGGTCGCCGTCGTTGAAGAACTTGAGGGTCAGTTCGACCGCGGCCAGAAAGTCTTCAGCAGATCCGATGTCATTGATGGCGACCTGCTTGGTGGCCGGGGCGGTCGTTGCGGTAGTCATGTAGTGGGTTGTCCTTGGATGGTGGGTATCGGGCCCAGTCCCAACCGAACGCACAGGGGCGAACGGATGCCAGGGGCTGAAGCAGTTGGATTGTTCGTACGATGCCATGCGCGCATGCCAAAACACCACACGCGTGACATTTCATGCTATCAGAAGCATCGGGTGGGTGTTCGGGGCTGGGGGCGTGCGCATCGGCTCCTCCCCACATGTCGTTTTCCGCGATCCGTCCACAGATCGCTCCGCGAGCGCTTGCGGAGACGCGGTATGCGCGAGGGTGTCCGAATGACCGCCCTCGCCTCTGACTCGACCACCCCTTCGCCGACTCTCACGACATACCAGGGCAGGACATCGTTCGTCATCGCGACCCTTGCGTTATGGCTGAGCTCAGCCGGTGGCCAAGGCTTCTGCCTCCTGGGGATGGCTGCCCTGGCCTATCCCGACCTCGCACTCCTGCTCGCCGTCTGCGCGTTCGCCAGTTTCTGGCCTGCGGTGATCGTGGGGCTCGTGAGCGCCGCAACGATGGTGTACGCATGGCGGCGACGACGCCGCGTGACGTTCTGGATGTCGGTGTCGGCGCTGGTGTGTCATCTCCCCCTCGGGATCGTGCTCGTAGTGCTTCAGCCGCTCGAGCGGTTCGGCGCGCGATGAGCTCAGCCGTCGAGGTAGAACCACCGTCCGGCCGCTCGGCGGAACCGGCTGACCTCGTGCAGCGCACCGCGCTCGCCCGATCGCGTGTCGCGCCAGTGCGCGCGGAACTCGACGATGCCCCGACGGTCGTCGGCTTCGCCGGCCTCGACCCGTACGATCTCGAGTCGCTCCCAGCGGAGCGCGTCGTCGAGATCGAGCGTCGTCGGGGCCGTCGTGGGATGCCACGTCTGCAGGAGGTACCGCGCGTCGCCGAGTGCGAACGCCGTGTACCGCGACCGCATGAGAGCCGCCGGCGTGGGTGCGGGGGCTCCGGCGAGCGCCGGGCCGCAACACGCGCCGAAGAGACCACCGCCGCACGGGCACGGCGCATCCGCGGCGAGCGGGCGAGCGCGGACGGCGGCTCCGAAACTCATGCGTCGAGCGTACGCGGCTGTGGATAACGGACGGACCGATCGGATGCCAGTGACTACCGTAGGGACCATGACCGGAGCGCAGCGACGCACCGCGGCTCTCATCGCCGCGCTGCTGTCCCTCGCGCTCGCCGCCTGCACCCCCGAACCCGCCCCGACGCCCACGCCCACCGGCTTCGCGTCAGAGGAAGAGGCCTTCGCCGCCGCCGAGGCGACCCTGCGTGCGTACGTCGAGGCCACGAACTCGATCAAGATCGAGGACCCCGTCACATTTGAGCCGCTACTCGCCTTGACAACGGGCGATCAAAAGTCATTCGACAAGAAGCGGCTGGCGCAGTATCACGCAGACGACTACTCAGTCAGCGGCACAACACTAGTAACGGCAGTCCAGCGTGGCGAGTGGCTACCCGCCGATGGGACAACGACGCTGTTGGCCTGCCTCGATGTGTCCGATGTCGACGTGATGGATGCCTCCGGTGCCTCAATCGTCGACGACGACCGCCCCGCGCAGCAGAGCCTTACGTTCTCATTCGACGACCTGGCAGGCCGACTTCTCGTGTCATCGATTGCTGGCTCCGATGGGACCAACGCATGTTCGGGCTAGTGCTGGCGGTGGCGGTTGTCGTGCCCGCGCTGACCGGAGGGTCACCGGCGGCGGCCGCGCCTTGCGATTGGGCTACGAGCAACTGCACCGTCGAGAACACCGGGACCTCCATCGAAATCGGCGGGACCCAACCCGGCGGCTCCGACTCGGGGGCACCGCGTGGCGGAGGCGGGACCGGCGATCGCGATCGCGACGGCGACACTTCGCCCGACGCCACACCTCAGGCCCCGTGCGCCGCAATCGACTTCGAGTGCACTCGCGGGCGGGGCCAGTACTCCGTCGGCGTGATCCGGCCGACGTTGAACGACGTGGCATCGTTCGCCCCGGCATCCCTTTCCCTCCTCGATGAACCCGACGGGGTCGGCGTGGTCGGCATGCCGATGAACTTCGTCGTGACACCGGCGGTGCACGAACAAGCGGGTCAACTGTTCGGTCTGCCGATCTCGGTGCGGTTCACGCCGGCATCCGTCGTCTTCGTTCACGGCGACGGCACGACTCGCACGGCACCGGGCGGCGGCCGAACCTGGGCGCAGCTCGGGCTTCCGCAGTTCAGCGCGACGTCGACGAGCCACGCCTACCCCGCGCGCGGCACCTACTCGCCGAGCGCGATCATCCGCTACTCGGCCGAGTTCAACCTCGGCACGGGCTGGAATCCCATCGACGGGCTGCTCGAAATCCCGACGTCGGCGACCACGATCCAGGTGCTCGAAGTGCGCACAGCCTTGGTCGACCAGACCTGCCTCGAGAACCCCGCCGGCCCCGGCTGCTGAGCAACACCCGGAGCAGCGCCATGTCAGGATGAGCGCGTGACCGATCGCCTCATGCTTCTCGACACCGCGAGCCTCTACTTTCGCGCCTTCTACGGCGTGCCTGACACCGTGAAGGCCCCGGATGGCCGCCCGGTCAACGCCGCGCGGGGGCTGCTCGACATGATCGCCAAGCTCGTGACGACCTACGAGCCCACTCACCTCATCGCCTGCTGGGACGACGACTGGCGGCCGCAGTGGCGGGTCGACCTCATCCCCAGCTACAAGGCGCATCGCGTCGCGGAAGCCATAGAGGTCGGCCCCGACGTCGAAGAGGTCCCCGACCCGCTGGAGATTCAGATTCCGGTCATCCGGGCCGAGCTCGAGGCCCTCGGCATCCCGATCGTCGGCGTCCCCGAGCACGAGGCCGACGACGTCATCGCGAGCTTCGCGTCGCAGTCCGCCATCGCGGTCGACGTCGTCACCGGCGACCGCGACCTGTTCCAGCTCGTCGACGACGCGCGCAGCATTCGCGTCATCTATACCGGTCGCGGCATGAGCAACCTCGAAATCCTCGACGAAGCCACGGTCGTCACGAAATACTCCGTGCTGCCGTCGCAATATGCCGACTACGCCGTCATGCGGGGCGATGCCTCAGATGGCCTGCCCGGCGTCGCGGGCATCGGCGAGAAGACCGCCGCGACGCTCCTCGCCGCCCACGGCGACCTCGCGGGTATCCGCGCGGCCGCGGCGGCCGGCACAGGCATGACCGCCGGCATCCAGTCGAAGGTCCTCGCCGCCGCCGACTACCTCGACGTCGCCCCGACCGTCGTCGAGGTCGTGCGCACCCTCGACCTTCCCGCCATCGATGCGCGCCTGCAGTCACCGGACGCGTCGACGCTCGCCGCTCTCGGGGCCGCGTGGAACCTCGGCTCGTCGCTCGATCGCGCGGCCGCGGCACTGACCGCGCGGGCGTGACCACCCACGCATCATCTCGCGCGGGACGTCCACTCGCGCAGGCGGTCGAGTGGCCAGGTCGTGACGATCCGCTCGGCAGGCACTCCGGCGCGTTCCGCGCGGGCGGCGCCCTCGTCGAGAAGTCCGAGCTGCCCGGGCGCGTGCGCGTCGGAGTCGATCGAGAAGAGGCATCCGGCGTCGAGCGCCAGCGCGATGAGGTCGTCGGGCGGGTCCTCGCGCTCGGGCCGCGAGTTGATCTCGACCGCGACGCCGTGCGCGGCGCACGCGTCGAACACGGCGCGCGCGTCGAACTCCGACGGCGGACGAGTTCCCCGCTCCCCCGTGATGAGCCGGCCGGTGACGTGACCGAGCACGTCGACGCGCGGGTGGGATGCCGCGGCCACGAGTCGTCTCGTCATCGCCCGCGCCTCCATCCTCAGCTTCGAATGGGCTGATGCGACGACGACGTCCAGCTCGCCCAGCAGCGCGTCTTCTTGGTCGAGCGACCCGTCGTCGAGGATGTCGACCTCGATCCCGCTGAGCAGCGTGAAGCCGTCACCACTCAGCCCCGCGACCACCGCGACCTGCTCGCGCAGCCGCTCGGGCGACAGCCCGTTCGCGACGCGCAGCCGAGGCGAGTGATCGGTCAGGGCGAGGTACTCGTGCCCCAAGGCGCGCGCCGCCGAGGCCATCTCGTCGATCGAGGTGGTGCCGTCCGACCAGTTCGAGTGGCAGTGCAGGTCGCCGCGCAACGATCCCCGCAGCGTCGACACGGCCGGGGCGTACCGCGCGCGCAGCTCGGCAAGGTACTGCGGCACGCCGCCCGCGAGCGCCTCTTGGATCACGGCGAACGACGAGTCGCCGATTCCCGCGCGGCGGCGCAGGCCCGCGGCATCCGCCAGCTGCTCGGCACTGAGATCCGAGATCGCCGACGCCGCCGTGCGGAACGCCTTCGAGCGGTAGCGCGAGGCGCGCTCACGCTCGAGCAGCGCCGCGATCTCGGTCAGCGCGTCGACGGGGTCCATGGACCACAGGGTACGGCGGAATGCAGACAGGGCCCGCGCTCGCGCGCGGGCCCTGTCTGAGAGCGATCGGACGGTGAGCGATCAGACCTTCGTGACCGCCGACCGCCGGACGATGACCGGCACCGACGCCAACCGCATCAGCGCGGCGCCGAAGAGGATCGACAGGATGCCGATGCCCATCGCGAACGCGGCGACGCCGAACGACACGACCGAGGTGAACAGCGAGGTCCGGAGGAACGACGCGTTCATCATGGTCGTCCGCACCGGGTCGTCTTGCGCGAGCTCGGCGTAGGTCTTGCCACCCGAGATCTTCAGCGCGTGGTGCTGAATGATGTCGGCCTGCACGAAGGCCGTGAACGGCCCCGCGACGGTCTGCCCCTGGAACGCCATCGCGTCATCGGGGACCGTGATGTTCTCGGCGCGGAGCTGGCTCGACACCATGATCCACACGACGAGCCCGACGACGATGAGGGCGATGCCGCCGAGGATGCCGAGGACACCGGCGATCTTGACGATGCCGACTTTCTTCTGCGGCAGTTCCACGGTGTCGACCGTCGTGACTGCTGCGGAAACTGCTTCTGACATGGGGGGCCTTTCCTCTCCGGTGGGCCGTTGCGGACGATTCGTCCGCGGGTGCATTTCTCACGGTACCGCCGGGGCAAGCCGCGACAACAGGCCCCGTCCCGTGAAAAAGGCGAGAGGTCAGACCACAGGCGACTGCGTCGCCTCGATCCACCGTTGCAGCGTGCCGGCCGCTGCCCCGCTGTCGACCGCCGCGGCGGCGGCGGCCTGCGCGCGCGCCAGGCGCTCCACGATCGGGTACTGCACCTGCGTGGCATCCTGGAACAGCTCGTACGCCACGATGCCCGCGGCCGCGTTCAGCAGCACGATGTCGCGCACCGGTCCGAGGTCGCCGTCGAGCAGGCGGTGGACCACGCCGGCATTGTGCGCGGCGTCGCCCCCGAGCAGATCGTCGATGTCGGCGAGCGGGATGCCGAGGTCGCGCGGATCCAGGTCGTGCTCGTGCACGTCCCCGCGGCTGACCTCCCACACGCGGCTGTGACCGGTCGTCGTGAGCTCGTCGAGGCCGTCGTCGCCGCGGAACACGAGCGCCGTCGCGCCCCGCGTCTGGAACACCCCCGTGATGAGAGGGACCCGATCGAGGCTCGCCACCCCGACCGCGTTCGCCTCGGCGCGGGCCGGGTTGCACAGCGGCCCCAGGAAGTTGAACACCGTCGGAACGCCGAGTTCGGAGCGCGTCGGTCCCGCGTGGCGGAATCCCGGGTGGAACGCCGAGGCGAAGGCGAAGGTGATGCCGACCTCGGCGAGCACCTCCGAGACGCGCTCCGGCGACAGCGTCAGGTCGATGCCGAGCGCACCGAGCACGTCCGACGAGCCTGACGCGGAGCTGGCGGCGCGGTTGCCGTGTTTGACGACCGGGATGCCCGTGGCTGCCGCCACGATCGCCGACATCGTCGAGACGTTCACGGTGCCGAACCGATCCCCGCCCGTGCCGACGATGTCGAGCACCTCTGCGGGTACCGGCAGCGGCAGCGCGGCCTCGAGGATCGCATCGCGGAACCCGACGATCTCATCGACCGTCTCACCCTTGGCGCGCAGCGCGATCAGGAATCCGCCGAGTTGCGCCGGGGTCGCGTGCCCGCTCATCACCTGACGCATCGCCCACGTCGATTCCGAGACGCTGAGATCCCGTCGATCGAGCAGCGCGGTGAGAATTTCGGGCCAAGAATAAAGCTCCGCCATGAGCGTCGATCCTATCGGCAGACTGTCAGCACACTCGCGGGCGGCTCCGAGCGCGCTCCGATGCCCCCGAAAGTCCGGTGAAGTGCGAAGACACCTTCAGGGATGCGAAAACTGAGCGCCGAATCCGCCATAATGGGGAGCGTGACGACCACTCCCGCTACCTATTCCCAGGCCTTGCGATCCGTCAAGCGACCGGATCCGGTCGCTGTGGGCACCATCGTGTGGCTCGGCAGCGAGGTCATGTTCTTCGCGGGTCTGTTCGCGATCTACTTCACACTGCGCAACGCCTCGCCCGATCTGTGGGCCGAGAACACGGGCGACCTGAACGTGCCGTTCGCCGCCGTCAACACCGTGATCCTCGTGCTCTCGTCGTTCACCGCACAGGCGGGCGTCTTCGCCGCCGAGCGGTTCCAGCCGTACCGCAAGGGCTCGTTCTGGCAGTTCCGCCAGTGGGGCATGGTCGAGTGGTTCTTCCTGTCGTTCCTGATGGGCGCCGTCTTCGTCTCCGGCCAGGTGTGGGAGTACGCCACGCTCGTCGCCGAGGGTCTGCCGATCAGCGCGAACTCGTACGCCTCGGCGTTCTACCTGACCACCGGCTTCCACGCCCTGCACGTCACGGGCGGCCTCATCGCGTTCCTGCTCGTCATCGGTCGCGCCTTCGCCGTGAAGAACTTCGGCCGCAAGGAGATGACCTCGGCGATCGTCGTGTCGTACTACTGGCACTTCGTCGACGTCGTGTGGATCGTCCTGTTCTTCGTCATCTACGTCGTCAAGTGAGAGCGGAGCCGATCACTCCCATGTCTTCCCAGACCCCACGCCAGAAGACCGGCCGTCGCAGCAAGTGGGCCGCGGCCGCGCTCATCGGCATCGGCCTTCTCGTCACCGGCGGCATCTACGCCGGCGCGTCGGCCGCGATGGCCGCGACCGAGCCGTCCTCGGCATCCACCACTCTCACCGTCGAAGACGGCAAGAAGCTGTTCCAGGCGAACTGCGCCACGTGCCACGGCCTGAACCTCGCGGGCACGCCCGACGGCCCGTCGCTGTACGGCGTCGGCGAGCTCGCGGTCGAGTTCCAGATGTCGACCGGCCGCATGCCCCTGCAGATGCAGGGACCGCAGGCGCCGCAGAAGCCGGCCCAGTTCACGGAAGACCAGATCCTCGCGATCGCGAAGTGGGTGCAGTCGACCTCGCCCGGCCCCGAGTTCCCCTCGGATGAGATCCTCGACGGCAAGGGCGACGTGGCCAACGGTGCCGAGCTGTTCCGCGTGAACTGCGCGATGTGCCACAACGTCGCAGCCGCCGGTGGTGCGCTGACCGAAGGCAAGTACGCTCCCGCCCTCACGAGCACAAGCGCACTGCACATGTACGCCGCCATGGTCACGGGCCCGCAGAACATGCCCGTGTTCAACAACATGACGCTGACGACCGACGAGAAGCGCGACATCATCTCGGCCCTGCTCTACCTGCAAGAGAACGAGTCGCCCGGCGGATGGTCGCTCGGCTCGCTCGGCCCCGTGTCAGAGGGCCTGTTCATCTGGATCTTCGGCATCGGCAGCCTCATCGGCCTGACCGTGTGGATCACCGCGAAGTCGAACTGATCGATGACCGAGGACTTCGGAACTGACGTAGGAAACGGAAAAGACATGGCACACGAGGAAGACGCGCTCGAGCACGAGAGGGCCTCCTGGAAGCCCTCCGCCGGGCTCGCCGTCGTGGTTCCCGACCCCCTGCAGAACCCCGGTCTGCCGCCGCACCGCGAGCGCATCACCGACAAGGATCCGGCCGCCATGAAGCGCGCCGTCCGCACGGTCTACACCCTCTTCTACCTCTCGCTCGCGGGCAGCATCTGGGCGATCGCCGCCTACATGCTCTTCCCGATCGAGAGCGGACGGATGCTCGACATCCGCAACAACAACCTCTTCATCGGCCTCGGCATCGCCCTCGCCCTGCTGGCCATCGGCATCGGCGCGATCCACTGGTCGAAGGCCGTGATGAGCGACAAGGAGTTCATCGAGCCCCGCCACGCCACCCGCGGTCGCGACACGACCCGCGAGGGCGCGGTCGAGGTGTTCCGCGCCGCCAACGAAGAGTCGGGCTTCGGCCGCCGCACGGCGATCCGCGGGTCGCTCATCGCCGCTCTCGTCGCCTCGATCCTCCCCGGCATCACCCTCTTCCGCGGCCTCGCTCCCGAGAACAGCCCGAAGAACCCGATCGCCGGCGACCCGGTGGCGCTCCTCAGCCACACGATGTGGAAGAAGGGGATGCGCCTCGCGCACGACCCGAGCGGCGAGCCGATCCGCGCCGCCGACCTGACCCTCGGCTCGGCGGTGCACGTGATCCCCGAGGAGCTGGCCGAGCTCAGCCACCACGACGGCTACCTCGAGCAGAAGGCCAAGGCCATCGTCCTGCTCATGCGTCTGCTTCCCGAGCAGCTGCCGGCCGACCAGAACAACCTGGACTGGTCGTACAACGGCATCGTCGCGTACTCGAAGGTGTGCACGCACGTCGGATGCCCCGTCGCCCTCTACGAGCAGCAGACGCACCATCTGCTGTGCCCCTGCCACCAGTCGCAGTTCGACGTCTCGCGTTCGGCGGCCGTCATCTTCGGCCCGGCGGCCCGTCCCCTGCCGCAGCTGCCGATCACCGTCGACGACGAGGGCTACCTCATCGCGCAGAGCGACTTCACCGAGCCCGTCGGCCCGAGCTTCTGGGAGCGCCATTGAGCACCGCGACCGTCACTGAGACCCCCGTCGAGTCTCAGCCCGCGAAGACCGACGACAAGCCGCTCGGCGGACGTTTCGTCGCCGGCGCGGCGAACTACATCGACGAGCGCACCAGCATCTCGGGTCTCGTCAAAGAGCTCGGTCGCAAGATCTTCCCCGACCACTGGTCGTTCATGCTCGGCGAGATCGCGCTGTGGAGCTTCGTCGCGGTGCTGCTCTCGGGCACGTTCCTGACGTTCTTCTTCCAGGCATCCATGGTCCCGACCCACTACGCGGGCGCGTTCCTGCCCCTGCGCGGTGTCGAGATGTCTGCCGCGCTCGATTCCACGCTGCGACTGTCGTTCGACATCCGCGGCGGCCTGCTCGTGCGCCAGATCCACCACTGGGCGGCGCTCGTGTTCGTCGCCGGCATCGGCGTGCACATGCTGCGCGTGTTCTTCACCGGCGCGTTCCGCAAGCCGCGCGAGCTGAACTGGGTGATCGGCTTCATCCTGTTCATCCTCGCGATGGCCGAGGGCTTCACGGGCTACTCGCTTCCCGACGACCTGCTCTCGGGCAACGGTCTGCGCATCATCGACGGCATGGTCAAGGGCATCCCGCTGGTCGGCACCTGGATCTCGTTCCTGCTGTTCGGCGGCGAGTTCCCCGGATCGCAGATCGTCGGACGCCTCTACACGCTGCACATCCTGCTGCTGCCGGCGATCCTCGTCGCTCTGCTGGCCGTGCACCTCATGCTGATGATCGTCAACAAGCACACGCAGTTCGCGGGTCCCGGCCGCACGAACAGCAACGTCGTGGGCTACCCGATGATGCCGGTCTACATGTCGAAGATGGGCGGCTTCTTCTTCATCACCTTCGGTGTGATCGTGCTGATCGCCTCGCTGTTCACGATCAACCCGATCTGGAACTACGGCCCCTACGACCCCTCACCGGTCTCGGCCGGCACCCAGCCCGACTGGTACATCGGCTTCGCCGACGGCGCGCTGCGCCTCGTGCCGCCGCACCTCGAGTTCGTGCTGTGGGACCGCACCTGGTCGTTCAACATCCTGATCCCGCTCGGCGTGATCGGCATCTTCATCGTCTTGGTGCTGATCTACCCGTTCATCGAGGCCTGGGTCACCGGCGACAAGCGCGAGCACCACATCGCGCAGCGCCCGCGGCACGCGCCGACGCGCACCGCCATCGGCGTCGCCGGCGTCACGTTCTACGCGGTGCTGTGGGCGGCGGCATCGTCCGACATCATCGCTACCCACTTCCACCTCACGATGGAAGGCGTGATCCACTCGCTGCAGGCCCTGCTGATCATCGGCCCGGTGGTCGGGTACTTCATCTCGAAGCGCATCGCCATCGCGCTGCAGAAGAAGGATCGCGAGATCGCGCTGCACGGCTACGAGTCGGGACGCATCGTCCGCCTTCCCGGCGGCGAGTTCATCGAGGTGCACCAGCCCGTCGACGCGTACGAGCGCATCAAGCTGATCGACTTCGAGACGAGCGCGCCGCTCGTCGTGCGACCCGACGACCAGGGCCGCATCCCGTGGACCGAGAACCTGCGGGCCTCGCTGTCGCGCTGGTTCTTCGAAGACCGTCTCGTCCCCGTCACGCAGTCCGAGATCGAAGCCGCCGAGGCGCACGCGCACCACGAGCTGGCGCACATCGACGAGGAAGAGGACGCCGAGCTGCAGGGCATGCACGAGCGCGCCGGCGTGCCGGATGCCCCGCACCACCCGATCGATGACGGACACAACCCCGAGACGGCGAATCGCCCGTCGAACATCATCGTCCCGGACGATGACCCGAAGAAGAGCTGACCGCACCTGGCAGTGAAGCGGCGAGGATTGACCGACGAGGTCATCCTCGCCGCTTCGGCGTTCGCCTAGCGTGGCATCCATGACCACCGATGCCCTCGCGTACTTCACCGCCAAGCTCGCGCACGAGACCGACCCATCCGACGTCTACGCCGCGCAGAAGGCGGGCGAGGCGTTCACGCTCATCGATGTGCGCAGTGTGGATGCCTGGAACCAGGGTCACGCCGCGGGGGCCGTGCACATCCCGTATCGCGACATCGCCCGGCGGGCGCCGAGCGAGCTGGATGCCGCGGTGCCCGTCGTCGTGTACTGCTGGAGCCCGGGCTGCAACGCGGGCGCGAAGGGCGCCGTCGAGTTCGCGAAGCTCGGGTTCGCCGTGCGCGAGATGATCGGCGGCTACGAGTACTGGGCGCGCGAAGGCCTTCCCGTCGAGGGTGCCGACGGTCCGCTCCCCCGCATCTTCGACCCGCTCGTGATGCACGTGCGCTGAGCGCGCCCCGATCCCGATGAGACCGCCTCTGGGCGCCGAGACCCCGCGTCCGAACGACGGGTCTCGGCGTCTGCAGCGGGTCTCGCGTGAGGAGAGGCTCAGACGGCGAGTTCCTCGGTGAAGCGCGCCGCGGCGGCGCCGGCGTAGCGCGCACGTTCGGTGCCCCGGGCGCCGGGGACGACATCGGCGACGACCGCCGTGACGTTGTCGCGTGAGCCGGCGGCCAGCGAGAGCTCGACGAGCGCGTGTGCAGCCTCGGTGGCATCCTCGACACTGCGCAGCACGCCCGCCACGGCGTCATCGGGCAGATAGTCGGTCACGCCGTCGCTGCAGATCATCCACCGGTCACCCGACACGGGAACGCGCTCGATCACGCGGACGAGGTCGGAGGGCTCGCCGCTGAGGGATGCCGTGATGATGTTGCGTCGCGGATGCGACATGGCATCCTCTTCGCGGACGATCCCCCCATCGACGAGCGCCTGCACATACGAGTCGTCGCGGGTCTGGCGGATGAGGGTGCCGTGCCGCAGGAGATAGGCGCGCGAGTCGCCGGTGTGGGCCAGCAGCAGCGCACCCGAGTCGGTGAACCACACCGCGGTGAACGTCGTCGCCATGCCCGCCAGCGCCGGATCTCGGCGCACGTGGGCGCCCAGATCCCAGTTCGCCGAGCGGATGCGCACGGCGAGCCCGTCGGCATCCGTCACGCGTCGTCCACCGGCCGTCAGCCGGTGCAGCAGAGCGGCCGAGGCGAGATCGCCGGCTGGTCCCCCGCCGACGCCGTCGGCCACGCCGACGGCCCAGGATGCCACGAACGCGGCATCCTGGTTCACGGCGCGGTGATTTCCGACGTCGCTCACGACACCGGCCCGCAGAGACAGGCTCATGAGGTGCCGGGGATCAGCGCGCGAAGTATCCGCGGTAGTACTCGTAGACCCAGCCCACGATCGCCACGACGAACACGCCGACGCCGATCGGCAGCAGGAACGTCCCCACCGCGAGGCCCAGGATCGCGAGCGCCGCCGAGAAGGCGAGCACGAGCGGCCACCACGACCACGGGCTGAACTCGCCCTGCTCGGGGTCACCGTCGTCGATGTCGGCCGTCAGGGAGTCTTCGGGCAGCTCGCCGCCCTGCGCATTGTGCACACGGCCCACGTAGAACGCGATCATCGCGGCCATGAACACGGTGAACAGCAGCGCCACAGAGCCGACCCACTCGGTGGCGTGATACCACGGCAGGTTGGAGTGCTCGATGATGTTCCAGCCCGTGTACAGCGCGAAGCACAGGAAGAAGAAGCCTGCCAGGATCCACCAGAGGTTGGTGTTTGTCTTCACTTACTTCACCTCTCCGTCGGCCAGATCGACGACCGGGGCATCGGGCGCATCCTTCGCCGGCCCCACGCCCACCGGCACGGCGGCTTCGGGGTGGTTCAGGTCGAACGCGGGCCGCTCACTGCGGATGCGCGGAATCGACGTGAAGTTGTGTCGCGGCGGCGGGCAGCTGGTCGCCCACTCGAGCGATCCACCGTAGCCCCACGGGTCGTTGACCGTGACCTTCGGCGCCGTGCGCGCGGTGATCCAGACGTTCAGGAAGAACGGGATCATCGAGGCACCGAGGATCATCGCGCCGATCGTCGAGACCTGGTTCTGCCACGTGAATCCATCGGCCTGCGAGTAGTCCGCGTAGCGACGCACCATGCCTTCGACACCCAGCCAGTGCTGGATGAGGAACGTCATGTGGAACCCGACGAACAACAGCCAGAAGTGCACCATGCCGAGTCGCTCGTTGAGCATGCGGCCCGTCCACTTCGGCCACCAGAAGTAGAACCCGGCGAACATCGCGAACACGACGGTGCCGAAGACGACGTAGTGGAAGTGCGCGACGATGAAGTACGAGTCGGACAGGTGGAAGTCGAGCGGCGGCGATGCCAGGATCACACCGGTCAGACCACCGAAGACGAACGACACCAGGAAGCCGAGGGTGAACACCATCGGCGTCTCGAAGGTCACCGACCCTCGCCACATCGTGCCGATCCAGTTGAAGATCTTCACGCCCGTCGGCACAGCGATGAGCATCGTCATCAGTGCGAAGAACGGCAGCAGCACGGCGCCCGTGACGTACATGTGGTGAGCCCACACCGACACCGAGAGTGCGGCGATCGCGATCGTCGCGTAGACGAGGGTCTTGTACCCGAAGATCGGCTTGCGGCTGAACACCGGAAGGATCTCGGAGACGATGCCGAAGAACGGCAGCGCGATGATGTACACCTCGGGGTGACCGAAGAACCAGAACAGGTGCTGCCAGAGCAGGACCCCGCCGTTGGCGGGGTCGTAGATGTGCGCACCGAGCACGCGGTCTGCGCCGGCGGCGAGGATCGCGGCGGCGAGCACGGGGAACGCCATGAGGATCAGGATGCTCGTGACGAGCGTGTTCCACGAGAAGATCGGCATGCGCCACATCGTCATCCCGGGCGCGCGCATCGTGATGATCGTCGTGATGAAGTTGACGGCGCCGAGGATCGTGCCGAAACCGCTCATGCCGAGGCCGAGCATCCACAAGTTGCCGCCGGCGCCGGGCGAGAAGGTCGCTCCTGCCAGGGGCTGATACGCGAACCATCCGAACGCGGCCGCGCCCTGCGGGGTCAGGAAGCCCGCGACGGCGATCGTGGAGCCGAAGAGGAACAGCCAGAACGCGAAGGCGTTCAGACGCGGGAACGCGACGTCGGGCGCACCGATCTGCAGCGGCAGGATCGCGTTGGCGAAGCCGGCGAACAGCGGCGTCGCGAACATCAGCAGCATGATCGTGCCGTGCATCGTGAACAGCTGGTTGTACTGCTCTTTCGTCGGCAGGATCTGCATGCCGGGCTCGAAGAGCTCGGCGCGGATGATCAGCGCCATCACGCCACCGAGGAGGAAGAACAGCACCGACGAGATCAGGTACATGTACCCGATCGTCTTGTGGTCAGTGGAGGTGATCCACTTGACGATGATGTTGCCCTTCTCCTCGACGCGCGAGGAGCTGATCAGCGCGGCCTGTCGCGGCGGCAGGGTCGTGGGGCGCTGTGGAGCCTCGCCCTGGAGCGGAAGCGTGGTCGCCATCAGTCGTCTCCCTCGGAAGTGGGTGTCGCGCCCGTGCCCGGCAGATTCTGCAGGCGGTCGTAGGCCTCGTTGATGTCACCGGTCTGGCCGGCGGCGCGCAGCGTGTCAAGGTAGGCGTCGTAGTCGGCCTGCGAGACGACCTTCACCTTGAAGAGCATCATCGAGTGATACTGGCCGCACAGTTCCGCGCACTTGCCGTCGTACTCGCCGATGCGGGTCGGCTCGAAGGACATGTAGTTGTCCTTGCCGATGTACATGTCCTTCTTGTACAGGAAGTCGATGATCCAGAACGAGTGGATGACATCGCGCGAGGTGAGCTTGATCTTCACCTTGGCATCCACCGGCAGGTAGAGCGTCGGCAGGTCGCTGGTGATGTTGCCCTTCGCGTCGGTCTGCGCCTGGACGCCCATCGTCCAGACGGCATCGCTCGCGTCGTCGCAGTCTTGCTTCGCGTACTGGAAGTCCCACGCCCACTGCTTGCCGATCGACGTGATGCACACGTCGGGGTTGTCGTACTGGGTCTCGATCGTGGCCTGGTCTCGCGCCGTGAAGGCGAAGAACCCGAGCACCAGGATCAGCGGCACGATCGTGTAGAAGATCTCGATCGGCATGTTGTAGCGCAGCTGCACCGGCAGGCCGCGCTGGCCCTTGCGACGCCGGTAGGCGATGGCCGCCCAGCCCATCAGGGCCCAGGTGATGACGCCGACGGCGAGGAGCACGATCCAGGAGTTGACCCACAGGCCCGAGATCATCTCGGTGTGGTTCGTGGCCTGGGTGCCGTCATCGGTGAATCCCGGCAAGAAGCCGTTCAGCTGGCTGGTCGTACAGCCCGCGAGCGTGACCGCGACAGCGATCCCGATCGGGATGATGGCCCAGCGGACGCGACGTGTGACTCGCACGGTGCACCTTTCGGGGTCATGAAGGTCGAACACCGTTCAGTCTAGGGCAACCTCCCACGCGATTCAGGCCATCCGTCCAGGATGTTGACCACTATCGGAGGGGTGTGCCCGCGTCTGCCGCCGGGTCTCAGTGGAAGCTGTCGCCGCAGGCGCAGCTGCCCGCCGCGTTGGGGTTGTCGATCGTGAAACCCTGCTCGGAGATGGTGTCCTTGAAGTCGATCGTGGCACCGTCGAGGTAGGGCACCGACATGTCGTCGACGATGACCTCGACGCCGTCGAAGTCGACCGCCTGGTCGCCGTCGAGGAAGCGCTCGTCGAAGTAGAGCTGGTAGATCAGGCCCGAGCAGCCGCCGGGCTGCACGGCCACGCGCAGACGCAGGTCGTCGCGACCCTCTTGGCCGAGCAGGCTCTTGACCTTGTCGGCGGCAGCGGCGGTGAGGCCCACACCGTGGGCCTTGGCCTCAGCGGTCTGGGCGTCGGCGGCGGCGGTCGAGATGGCGGTGTCGGTCATGAGAACTCCCCGAATCGTCGGGCCGGTGTCATCCGGCTGGATGCCACGATTCTACGCGCTCACGCGTGCCACGGGGCGTGGGGCCGGGGCATGAGGGGGTCAGAGCGTCGACGCGTCGAGTCGTTCGAGCAGCAGCGCCTCGGAGACGAGCGCGTGGCGGAACGTGTCGAGGTGCAGCGACTCGTTGGGGCTGTGCGCGCGGGCGTGCGGGTCTTCGACGCCCGTCACGAGGATCTCGGCGCCGGGGAACTCGCGTACGAGGTCGGCGATGAACGGGATCGACCCGCCCACGCCGATGTCGACCGGGGCGACGCCGTACCCCTCTTCGAGCGCCGCCCGCGCGTGCGCGACGGCGGTGCCGCTGGTGTCGACGAGGAACGCGTTGCCCGTGTCGATGTCGGTGAAGGTCAGCTCGGCGCCGAACGGGGCGTGGGCGCGAAGGTGGGCTTCGAGAGCTTCGAACGCTTCGCGGGCGTCCTGCCCCGGCGCGACCCGCATGCTGATGACGACCGACACCTCGGGCGAGAGGGTGTTCGAGGCGTTCCGCACGGTCGGCGCGTCGATGCCGGTGATCGTGATCGACGGCTTGTTCCAGATGCGGCTGAGGATCGTGCCGCGCCCGATCGGGCTCACGCCGGCGGGAAGGCCTGCCTCGTCGCGGAGCGTGGCCTCGGTGTACTCGGGCGTCGGGGCATCCCGCTCGGTCACTCCCGCCACCGCGACCGCACCGTCCTGGTTCCACATGGTCGCGAGCAGCGTGACCGCCGCCATCATCGCGTCGGGCACGGCGCCGCCGAACATGCCCGAGTGCGAGGCGTGCTCGAGGGTCTTGATGCGCAGCGTGAACCGGGCGTTGCCGCGCAGCGAGACGGTGAGCGCGGGGGTCGTGGCATCCCAGTTCCCCGAGTCGGCGACCACGATGACGTCGGCCCGCAGCGCGTCGGCGTTCTCGTGCAGGAAGGCGGCGAAGGATGCCGAGCCGGCCTCTTCCTCACCTTCGATGAAGAGGTTCACGCCGAGATCGAAATCGTCGCCGAGCGCCTCGACGAACGCGCGCAGCGCCCCCACGTGCGCCATGACGCCGGCCTTGTCATCCGCGGCGCCGCGGCCATAGAGGCGTCCGTCGCGGACCGTCGGCTCGAACGGCGACGACTCCCACAGCGCGTCGTCGCCGACCGGCTGCACGTCGTGGTGCGCGTACAGCAGGATCGTCGGGCGACCGTTCCGCGCGGCGCGGGATGCCAGCACCGCAGGCATCCCCTCGGCACCTGTCTCGGGAATGATCGCGGTCTTGATCTCGACGCGGTCGAAGATGCCGAGGTCATCGAGCAGGGCCTTCACGGCCGCGGCGCTGCGCTCGACTTCGGGGCGCTCGAAGCCGGGGAACGCCACCGAAGGGATGCGCACGAGCGCGCCGAGATCGGCGAGAGCCGCGGGAACGACGCCGAGCGCGGCCTCACGGACGGCGGCAGAGCGGGACGACGACGGGGATCCAGACGGCTCGGGGGTCATGCGGGTAATCTTAAGGGGCACGTTTCGCGCGCACCCCGAACCAGAACTCGGGCCGCCTACACATCGAGGACCTTCCCGTGGCCAAGACCCCGCCCGCTCCCGAGACCGCACCCGACGCAGAGGCGGGCCCCGGCAAGAACCGCCCGACCCCGTCGCGCGCGGAGCAGGAGGCGGCCCGCAAGCGCCCGCTCGTGCCCGACACGAAGGAAGCGCGCGCCCGCGCCAAGGCCGATCTGGCCGCGCAGCGCGAGAAGGCACGCATCGGCATGGCGGCCGGTGACGACAAGTACCTGCCGGTGCGCGACAAGGGGCCGCAGCGCAAGTTCGTGCGCGACCTCGTCGATGCGGGCTGGCACGCGGGCGAGCTGCTCATGCCGCTGATGCTGCTCGTGATCCTCTTGGTCACCGTCGTGCCGAACCAGGCGATCGCCGCCTACGCGTTCGCGGGCCTGTGGCTGTTCATCGTGTTGACCGTGGGCGACATGATCCTCACGAGCGCGCGCATCAAGAAGCTCGCCCGGGCGACGTTCGGCGACCGCACCGAGAAGGGTCTGGGCTGGTACGGCGCCATGCGCACCATCCAGATGCGCTTCATGCGGCTGCCGAAGCCCCAGGTCAAGCGCGGGGGCCGCCCCGCGGGTTCGCGCTGACCCCGCGCAGGCTCAGAGCGCGGCGGCGAGTCCGCGGTTGATCTGTCGTGCCCACAGCGGCCCGCGGTAGACGAACGCGGTGTAGCCCTGCACGAGGTCGGCGCCGGCGGCGAGACGCTCCTGCACGTCGGCGGTGGTCTCCACTCCCCCGGCCGAGATCACGCAGAACTCCGCCGGGACGACGGCGCGCACGGTGCGCAGCACCTCGAGAGCGCGCTGTTTCAGCGGTGCTCCCGAGAGTCCGCCGGCGCCCATGGCCTCGACCGTTGCCGCATCGGCCTGCAGGGGCTCGCGCGCGATCGTGGTGTTCGTGGCGACCAGGCCCGCGAGGCCGAGCTCGACGGCGAGGCGGGCGATCGCCTCGATCTCGTCGTCGGGAAGGTCGGGTGCGATCTTCACGAGCACGGGGGTCGCCCCCGCGGCATCCCGCACCGCGCTCAGCAGCGGACGGAGCGTCTCGACGGCCTGCAGGCCCCGCAGCCCGGGGGTGTTCGGCGACGAGACGTTCACCACGAGGAAGTCGGCCTCGGGTGCGACGAGCGTCGTGCTCGTGACGTAGTCGGCGGTCGCCTGTTCGACATCGACGACGCGGCTCTTGCCGATGTTGGCGCCCAGAACCGTGCGGCGCGGTCGCCGACGGGCGCGCGCGAGGCGCCGGGCCGCGGCGGCGGCACCGGCGTTGTTGAAGCCCATCCGGTTGATCAGGGCGCGATCCTCGATCAGGCGGTAGAGCCGCGGACGCGGGTTGCCGTCCTGCGCGATCGCGGTGACGGTGCCGACCTCGACGTGGCCGAATCCGAGGGAGTACAGCCCCTCGGTCATCACGGCGTTCTTGTCGAAGCCGGCGGCGACGCCGAACGGCGAATCGAACACGAGCCCCAGTGCCCGGGTCTGCAGCCGAGGGTCGGGCCGCGTCAGCGCGCGTGCAATCGGCGCGAAGGGCCACACCCCGAGAACACGGATAACGGGAATGACGAGGTGATGCGCGCGCTCGGGATCCATGCGCGCGAAGAACGTGCGGAAGATGAAGGGATACATCGCGTTCAGCCTAAGACCCCGCGGCGGAGCGACACGCACGCCCGCGCCGTGACAACTCGACGACGACCCGTCGCTACTCGGCGCTCTCGCGCGCGGCGTGCTCGGCCCGGTCGGCGCGCAGCAGGGCGATGGATGCCTCGAAGTCCTCGAGCGAGTCGAACGCCTGGTACACGCTCGCGAACCGCAGGTAGGCGACTTCGTCGAGGCTCCGCAGCGGCCCCAGGATCGCCAGACCGATCTCGTTCGTGTCGATCTGCGACGATCCGGTCTGACGCACCGACTCTTCCACGGCCTGCGCCAGCACCGCGAGGTCGGCCTCGGTGACCGGCCGCCCCTGGCAGGCCTTGCGCGCACCCGACATGACCTTCTCGCGGCTGAACGGCTCGATCACGCCCGATCGCTTGATCACGTTGAGGCTCGCCGTCTCGATCGTCGAGAAGCGTCCCCCGCACTCGGGGCACTGGCGTCTGCGGCGGATGCTGAGGCCGTCGTCGCTCGTCCGCGAATCGATGACGCGTGAGTCGGCGTGTCGGCAGAACGGGCAATGCATCGAGTCAGTCCTCTGCGGATTCGGTGTCGGCGCGGTCGCTCGCGAAGCGAGCGGTCACGGCCTCGCCGTGAGCGGGCAGGGCCTCGGCATCCGCCAGCGCGACGATGCCCTCGTGCACGGCACGCAGGGCCTCGCGGTCATACGTGATGACCTGCTGGGGCCGCAGGAACGTCGACGCCGACAGGCCCGACGCGTACCGCGCCTGCCCACCGGTCGGCAGCACGTGGTTGCTGCCCGCGAGGTAGTCGCCGAGACTCACCGGTGAATGATCGCCCACGAAGACGGCGCCCGCGTTCACGAAATCTTCCGGTCGCGGATCGCGCAGGTGAAGCTCGAGGTGCTCGGGCGCGTACGCGTTGCTGAAGTCCGTGGCCGCGCCCCGATCGTCGACGAGGACGATCGCGGACTGGTCTCCCTCGAGCGCGGTGCGCGCGCGCACGCCGTTGGCCGTCGCGTCGACGCGGCGCTCGACCTCGGCGCGCACCAGGTCGCCGAACTCCTCGGACCACGTGACGAGGACCGCGGATGCCTGTTCGTCGTGCTCCGCCTGGCTGATGAGGTCGACGGCGACCAGCGCGGCATCGGCCCCCTCGTCGGCGACGATGAGAATCTCGGTGGCGCCCGCCTCGGAATCGGTGCCGACGACGCCGGCCACGGCGCGCTTCGCAGCCGCGACGAAGTTGTTGCCCGGCCCCGTGACGACATCGACCGGATCGAGCCCGAGGCTCGGCACGCCGTACGCGTAGGCCGCGATGGCGCCGGCGCCGCCCATCGCGTAGACCTCGGTGACACCCAGCAGGCGCGCCGCGGCCAGGATGTCGGGGTGCACGCGTCCGTCGAACGCCGCTTGCGGCGGCGAGGCCAGGGCGACCTCGCCGACCCCCGCGACCTGCGCCGGCACCACGTTCATGACGACGCTCGAGGGATACACGGCCTTGCCGCCGGGGACATAGACCCCCGCGCGACGGACGGGCTGCCAGCGCTGCTCGACGCGCGCGCCGGGGCCGAGATCGGTCACGACGGCTGGCGGCACCTGCGCGGCTGACGCGATGCGCACCCGCCGGATCGCCTCTTCGAGCGCGCCGCGCACCGCGGGATCGAGCGCGTCCAGCGCCTCGTCGAGGTGTGCGGCCGGCACGCGGATCGCGTGATCGGTCACCCCGTCGAAGCGCGCGGCCTGCTCGCGAAGCGCGGCTTCGCCACGATCGCGCACGTCGACGACGATGTCGGCCGCGGCAGAGAGCGCCTCAGCGCGTGCCGCTCCGGCGCGCGGAACGGCGTCGAGAAGATCGGCCGTGGTGAGGTCTCGACCACGCAGGTCGATGGTGCGGAGCATCCGTCCAGGGTAACGCGACGACGAGCGCACTCAGCCGCGCGTGACGCCCGACACGTCGGTCAGGTAGCCGATGCGGCCGTCTTCGTGACGCACGACGAAGCTGTCGCCGCGGTCTTCGATCACCAGGGCCCACGCCGTCGGCCCGATGGCGAAGATCGGCACGCCGGTCTCATCGACGACATCGCGCTCGACCGGTGCGAGCGCCCAGAAAGCCTGCGACGCAGCCGGCGCGACCGTCTCGACCGCGGGCTCCGCGGCGGGCTCGGCGGCGTAGGCGGTCTCCGGTGCTGCGTACGGCGTGGCCTCGGTCGTCGCCGACTCTCCGGTGGCCGGGGCGACAGTGGCCGCCACGGGACGCTCGACGTGCGGGCGGGCGACGATCGGTCGTGCCGGGCTCGCGAAGCGGTGCGCGGGAACCTCGGGGCGGTGGCGGAAGTCGTCGCCGATCGTCGGGAAGAGCGGCGCGAACACGGTCAGCAGGACGCCTGCGAGCATGAGGATGAACTCCACCCAGACGACCCAGGAGGCATAGAAGCCACGCTGACCCGCGAGCGAGACGAACGACGCCCAGAGGATGCCGAGCCAGATCATGGTCGCCACCGAGAACGCCACCGAGGCGAACTGGTCGATGCCGAGCGACCCCACCCGACGGATGCCCTGCGGCGAGAACCGGCGCAGGATCACGAGGAAGACGGCGACCGTCGGGACGCCGATCGTCAGCACCCAGTCGATGCCCGACGTCCACACCGAGCCACCGAAGCCGATGTTGTAGATCGGGAAGAACGACACCAGGAACGCGACCAGCCAGACGCCTGCGAGCGCGACCTCACGGACCGACAGCGGGCCGAGACCGTACTGCGGGGGCGCGCCCTCGTCGACGGCATCCGGACCGTCGGTGATCGCGGCGAAAGCCTCGCCGACGGAGTCGTAGGTGACGTCGGGATCGGCCGATTCCGTGGGAACGGACCGGTCTTCCGCCGCCTCGGCAGAAGCCTCTGCCGGCGCTTCCCAGGGCTCGACGGGTTCGGTGATGTTCTTCTCATCGGTCACGGGGATCGATCCTTCCACAGCGGGTGTCGCCTCAGATTCTACCCGCACGGGCTCTCGTCACCCCAGGCACTGCGGCCCGAGGAGACCTTTGAGTTCCCCATACAGATCCACAGAGATCCCCACGCGCGCAGGCACCTCGAACACCTTCGCGCTGCCGCCCTTGTGCAGTTTCAGAGTGACCTCGGTACTGCCCGGGTGCCGCTGGAACACCTGCGCCAGCTCGCCCACCGTCGCCTCGGTGGCGCGATGCTCGGGCATCAGCAGCACGAGCGCACCGGATGCCTCGAGCGAGCCGAGATCCGGCGAGAACGCCGACTGTCCGTGCAGGTTGAGCCCGTCGTCGCGGCGCGAGACCCGCCCGCGCACCACGAGGATCGAGTCGGCGACGAGCATCGAGGAGAACTCGGTATAGGTCTTGCCCATGAACATCACGGTGACCTCACCGTCGAAGTCCTCGACGGTGATCATGCCGTAGGGGTTGCCGCTCTGCTTGGCGACGCGGTGCTGCACACTCGTCACGAGACCGGCGACGGTGACGATGTCGCCATCGGAGACGTCTTCGTCGGCGAGGAGGTCGTGGATCGAGGTCGAGGCATGCTTCGCGAGCGGGATCTCGAGGCCGGCGAGCGGGTGATCCGACACGTACAGGCCGAGCATCTCGCGCTCGAAGGCGAGCTTGTCCTTCTTGGTCCACTCGGGGCGTTCGGGAACCTTCTGGACCTGCTGCGGTTCGTCGTCGCCCCACAGGCTGTCGAAGTCGAAGCCCACCTCGCCGTTGGCCTCGCGGCGCTTGTCGAGGACGGCCTGCTCGGTGGCATCCTCATGGATCTCCATCAGCGCACGGCGCGTCGATCCCAGCGAGTCGAACGCCCCCGCCTTGATGAGCGACTCGATCGTGCGCTTGTTGGCGACGTGCGCCGGCACCTTGCCGAGGAAGTCGTGGAACGAGGTGTACGGGGCATCCGCGCGCGCCGCGACGATGCCCTCGACCACGTTCGCACCGACGTTGCGGACGGCGCCGAGGCCGAAGCGGATGTCTTCGCCGACGGCGGCGAAGTAGCGGATCGACTCGCCGACGTCGGGCGGCAGCACCTTGATGCCCATGCGGCGGCACTCGTTGAGGTACACCGCCATCTTGTCCTTCGAATCGCCGACGCTCGTGAGCAGCGCCGCCATGTATTCGGCCGGGTAGTGCGCCTTGAGGTACGCCGTCCAGTACGAGACGAGTCCGTACGCGGCGGAGTGCGCCTTGTTGAAGGCATAGTCCGAGAACGGGAGCAGGATCTCCCACAGCGTCTGCACCGCGCCGTCGGAGTAGCCGTTCGCGTGCATCCCGGCCTCGAAGCCCTCGAACTGCTTGTCGAGCTCGGACTTCTTCTTCTTGCCCATCGCGCGCCGCAGGATGTCGGCCTGACCGAGGCTGAACCCGGCGACCTTCTGGGCGATGGCCATGACCTGCTCCTGATAGATGATCAGGCCGTAGCTGGTATCGAGGATCTCAGAGAGCGACTCGGCGAACTCGGGGTGGATCGGGGTGATGTCCTGCACCCCGTTCTTGCGCAGCGCGTAGTTCGTGTGCGAGTTCGCACCCATGGGGCCGGGACGGTACAGCGCGATGACGGCGGAGATGTCCTCGAAGTTGTCGGGCTTCAGGAGGCGCAGCAGAGACCGCATCGGGCCGCCGTCGAGTTGGAAGACGCCCAGCGTGTCTCCCCGCGAGAGCAGCTCGTAGGCGGCCGTGTCGTCGAGCGTCAGGTCCTCGAGGACGAGCTTCTCGCCGCGGTTGGCGGCGATGTTGTCGAGGGCGTCGTCGATGATCGTGAGGTTGCGCAGCCCGAGGAAGTCCATCTTGATGAGCCCGAGCGACTCGCACGACGGATAGTCGAACTGCGTGACGATCTGGCCGTCCTGCTCGCGCTTCATGATCGGGATGATGTCGATCAGCGGCTCGGAGGACATGATCACGCCCGCGGCGTGCACGCCCCACTGGCGCTTCAGATTCTCGAGCCCGAGCGCCGTGTCGAAGACGGTCTTCGCTTCGGGGTCGCTCTCGATGACGGCGCGGAACTCGCTCGCCTCCTTGTACCGATCGTGCTCGGGGTTGAACATCCCCTCCAGCGGCATGTCCTTGCCCATGACCGCGGGCGGCATGGCCTTCGTGAGCTTCTCGCCCATGCTGAACGGGAAGCCGAGCACGCGCCCGGCATCCTTCAGCGCCTGCTTCGCCTTGATCGTGCCGTAGGTGACGATCTGAGCGACGCGCTCGTCGCCGTACTTCTCGGTCACGTACTGGATGACCTCGCCGCGGCGCCGGTCGTCGAAGTCGACGTCGAAGTCGGGCATGGACACGCGATCGGGGTTGAGGAACCGCTCGAAGATGAGTCCGTGCTGCAGGGGGTCGAGATCCGTGATGCGCATGGCGTAGGCGGCCATCGACCCGGCACCCGAGCCGCGACCCGGACCCACGCGGATCCCGTGGTCCTTGGCCCAGTTGATGAAGTCGGCGACCACGAGGAAGTAGCCCGGGAAACCCATCTGCACGATGACGCCGGTCTCGTACTCGGCCTGCTTCCGCACGGCATCGGGGATGCCCCCGGGGTAGCGGTACGCGAGGCCCACCTCGACCTCTTTGACGAACCAGCTTTCTTCGGTCTCGCCGTCGGGGACGGGATACCGCGGCATGTAGTTGGCGCTCGTGTTGAACTCGACATTGCACCGCTCGGCGATGAGCAGCGTGTTGTCGCACGCCTCGGCGTTGTCGCGGAACACCTGACGCATCTCGGCGGCGGACTTGACGTAGTACCCGTCGCCGTCGAACTTGAAGCGGTTCGGATCGTCGAGCGTCGACCCCGACTGCACGCACAGCAGCGCCGCGTGCGAGGTCGCGTCGTGCTGATGCGTGTAGTGCAGGTCGTTGGTGCCGACGAGCGGGATGCCCAGGTCTTTCGCGATCTTCAGCAGATCGCCGGTGACCCGGCGCTCGATCTCGAGGCCGTGATCCATGATCTCGGCGAAATAGTTCTCTTTGCCGAAGATGTCCTGGAACTCGGCGGCGGCCGCGCGCGCCGCGTCGTACTGGCCGAGCCTCAACCGGGTCTGGATCTCGCCCGAGGGGCATCCTGTCGTCGCGATGATGCCCTTGCTGTACGACTGCAGCAGCTCGCGGTCCATGCGCGGCTTGAAGTAGTAGCCCTCCATGCTCGAACGCGACGACAGCCGGAAGAGGTTGTGCATGCCCTTGGATGTCTCCGACAGGAGCGTCATGTGCGTGTAGGCGCCCGAGCCCGACACATCGTCGCGGTTCTGCTCGGGGGTTCCCCAGCGCACGCGCGACTTGTCGGAACGATGGGTTCCGGGGGTGACGTACGCCTCGATCCCGATGATCGGCTTGATGCCGGCCTCGTTCGCCGCCTTGTAGAACTCGAAGGCCGCGAACGTGTTGCCGTGATCGGTGACGGCGATCGCCGGCATGCCGAGCCGCACCGCCTCTTCGACCATCGGCTTGATGCGAGCTGCCCCGTCGAGCATCGAGTACTCGCTGTGCACGTGCAGGTGAACGAAGGAGTCGGATGCCACCTGACGAGTCTACGAAAGCCCGCCGACACCGCGGCGGCGGCCCGCCCGATCATGAACGGTCTCGCTTCACCCTCAACGAGAGGGTGAAGCAGCGCGGCCGGCTTGCCGAGAACAGGCGATCCGGCGAGCACAGGACGAACGGCGCACGAGTTGGCCTGTTCTGGCGAGTTCACCCGTTCTCAGCGACGCTCAGACCTCGACGTGAGAGAACGACATGCCGCGCGCCCGCAGGTCGGCGATCGCACCCTCGACGCCCTGCGCCGTGCCGCCCGCAGGCTGGTTCATGTGGCAGAGGATGATCGCGCCGTCGGGGGCCGTGCCCACCTCGTGCCGCACGGTCGCGGGTGAGAACGTCGCGCCGCCGTCGCCGTTGACCGCGAAGCCGATGGCGTGGACGCCGAGATCGTGCACGATCTCGAGCCCGATGTCGTCGTAGTGCGCCGTGCCCGGGCGGAAGAACTGCGGCGCCGTGCCGATCATCCCGGTCAGCACGAGCTGGTTCTGCCAGACCTCGTCGACTGCCTCCGCAGCCGAAGCGGTGCCCGGGATGCCATATGCCGCCTGCCCCGTCACCGAGAGCGGCACGTGCCGCGTGCCGTGATTGGCGATCACGAAGAGCGGATCGGCGATCAGCTCGGCCGCCAGCGCGGTGTTCGCCTCGATCCACCGCGAGTTCAGGAACAGCGTCGCCGGCACACTCTCGCGCCGCAGTGTGTCGAGCAGCCGCGTGTCGACCTGCGAACCACGCCGTCCGCCGCACGCGTCGAAGGTGAGCACCACGCGGGGCGTTGCCGCGGCAGGCAACGACGTCTGGATGCCCGGGAGATCGACCCCCCACGCCGTCGGCGTCGCGCCCGCGTAACGCGCGGCGACGGCCGCGGGGTCGACGGTCGGGCTCGGTGTCGGACTGGGCGTGGCGACCGGAGCGCGCGTCGGGGACGGTGGTGGCGGTGGCGGCGGTGGGGAGGCCGCCACACTCCCCGAAGCGGAGACCTGCACCCCTGCGCCACCCGCCGTCGATTCCGGCGACGCGCAGCCGGCGAGTGCCGCGAGCATGAGGGCGCCTGCTCCGAGCAGCATGGCGCGTCGAGTTGTCGTCGGCATCAGCGTTGCCGACGCCGCATGAGCTCTTCGCGCACCTCGCGGCGCAGCACCTTGCCCACCATCGACCGGGGCAGGGTGTCGAGCTGCGCGACCGAACGCGGCACCTTGTAGGCCGCCAGGTGCGCGCGGGTGGCCTCGCGGATCCGCTCGGCGTCGAACACCGCACCCTCGCGCATCACGACGGCCGCGGCGACCGACTCGCCGCCGTCGCTGCGCGGGATGCCGACGACCGCGGCATCGGCGATGTCGGGGTCGAGCAGCAGGGCATCCTCGACCTCACTCGGGCTGATGTTGAACCCGCCGGTGATGATCAGCTCTTTGAGCCGGTCGACGACCGTCACGAAGCCGTCGGCGTCGGCCGTGACGATGTCGCCCGTGCGCAGCCATCCCCCGGTCATCAGGGTGCGTGCCGTCTCTTCGGGCTGCTTCCAGTAGCCCGAGAACACCTGCGGTCCGCGCACGAGCAGTTCGCCGGGCTCGCCCAGCGCTCGATCGGTCGCCGGGTCGTCGGGGTCGACGACGCGGATCTCGGTGCTCGGGAAGGGAACCCCGACCGTGCCCACGCGCCGCCGCGGACCCATCGGGTTGCCGAGGCTGATCGGCGAGGACTCCGTCATGCCGTACCCCTCGACGAGGATTCCGCCCGTCGCCTGCTCCCAGCGCAACACGGTCGCCGCCGGCAGCGCCATGGCGCCCGAGATGGCATTGCGCAGGCTCGAGAGATCGATGCCCGCGCGCGACGTCGCACGCGCGAGCGCGTCGTAGATCGGCGGGACCGCGGGCAAGAACGTGGGCGGGGTGCGGCGGATGGCATCCATCACCATGCCGACCTCGAAGGTGGGGAAGAGGACGATGCGCGCGCCCGCCGAGATCGCCGTCGTCATGCACAGCGTCAGGCCGTACGCGTGGAAGAGCGGGAGGACGGCGTAGAACACCTCATCGCCGTGGCGGAGGTCGGGCACCCAGGCGGCCGATTGGGCGGCGTTCGAGCGAAGGTTCCGATGCGTCAGCACGGCCGCCTTCGGGCGACCCGTCGTGCCGCTCGTGAACTGCAGGGCCGCGATGTCGTCGAGGGTCGGCCGGGGAGCGGAACGCGGCGCCCGACGGCCGTCGATGAACGCGGACCAGCGGAGGATGCCTTTCGCCTGGGGGGTCGCGCCCAGGGCGGCACGCTTCTCGCGCGCCGAGCGCACGGGCAGGCGCAGCAGCATCCGCAGCCGGCGCGGCATGGCATCGGGCAGGCTCACCGCGACGATGTGCTGCGGACGGATGTCAGAGGGAAACTCGGCGATCGTGTCGGCGACGGCGTCCCACACGATGGCCACCGTCGCGTGGTGCACCTCGAACAGGTGGCGAAGCTCAGGTGCCGTGTACCGCGGATTGTGCTCGACGACGATCGCGCCGAGCCGCTGCGCGGCGTAGAACGCCACGACGTGCTGCGGGCAGTTCGGCAGGACGAGCGCGACCCGGTCCCCCGCTCGCACGCCGCCGCGATACAGGGCGCCCGCGACGCGGTCGACCTGCTCCGCGAGCTCACGATACGTCGTGACCGCCCCGAAGAACTCGAGGGCCGGGCGCTTCGGGAACCGAGCGGCGGCGTCCTCGAGCATGTCGACGAGAGTCTGCGTGACGGGCTCGATCTCTGCAGGGACCCCCTCTGCATAGGCGGCGAGCCACGGGCGGGAGGCGAGAGCATTCACCCCCTCAGCGTAGGCACGTGCGGGTGCCCGCCACGGCATGCGCGACGATCTCGCGCCGAACGCTCAGCCGCGCAGCACGTCGAGCGCGTGCGCGAGATCGGCCGGATAGTCCGACGTGAACGTCACCCACTCGGTCGTCACCGGATGCGTGAACGAGAGCTCGTGCGCGTGCAGCCACTGACGCGACAGCCCCAGCCGCGCCGACAGCGTCGGGTCGGCGCCGTAGAGCGGGTCGCCGACGCACGGATGCCGATGCGCCGCCATATGCACGCGGATCTGGTGCGTGCGGCCGGTCTCGAGATGGATCTCGAGCAGGGATGCCGCGGGGAACGCCTCGATCGTCTCGTAATGCGTGACCGAGTCTTTGCCGTCGGGGACGACAGCGAACTTCCACGAGTGCGACGGGTGGCGCCCGATCGGCGCGTCGATCGTGCCGGCCAGCGGATCGGGGTGGCCCTGGACGACCGCGTGATAGATCTTCTCGACCTCGCGCTCTTTGAACGCGCGCTTGAGAGCCGTGTACGCGCGCTCACTCTTGGCGACCACCATGAGCCCGCTCGTCCCGACGTCGAGCCGGTGCACGACGCCCTGGCGCTCAGCGGCGCCCGTGGTGGCGATCCGGAAACCCGCCGCCGCGAGCGCACCGAGGACGGTCGGGCCCTCCCACCCCACGGAGGGATGCGCGGCGACGCCGGCAGGTTTGTCGACCACGACGATGTCGTCGTCGTCGTAGGCGATCCCGAGATCCGGCACGGCGATGGGCACGATCTCGGGTTCGCGCTTCTCGGTCCACTCGACCTCGATCATCGATCCGCCCGGAACACGATCGGACTTGCCCATCGGCCGGCCGTCGACGTGCACACCCCCGGCCTCGGCGATCTCGGCCGCGAACGTCCGCGAGAATCCGAGCATCTTCGCCAGCGCGGCATCCACACGCGCGCCGTCGAGCCCGTCGGGGACGGGCAGCAGCCGTGACGGCATGTCAGAGGTCGCGGCGCGCGTCGGGGCTCTCGGCGAAGCGGTCGGCCTCGCGCGCGACCTGCTCCTGCTGTTCCGCCATGAGCGGAGGCAAGCCCAGCTCATCGACGGGAATGCCGGCGTCGGCATCGGCGACCGGGAACTCCGAGTCGAAGCCGCCGGCCACACCGCCGGCCGGCGGGAACTCGTCGCCCTCAGCGCCGAGGAGGGTGTCCTCCTGGCTGTCGTCACGGCCGCTTTCGCGATGTCCGTTCATGTGCACTCCCAACAGAACGAGAAGGGCCACCGCGATCATCATCGTGACGATGAACATGTCGGCGACGTTGTAGATCGCGGGCATCATCCACGGGGTGTAGATGAAGTCGACGACGTGCCCGACACCGAAGCCGGGCTCACGGACCAGCCGATCGGTGAGGTTGCCGAGGATGCCGCCCAGCAGCAGCCCGAGCACGACCGCCCACCAGCGGCCGCGCGCCCGCGTCACCGCCAGGAACACGATGAACAGGGCGGCCAACGCCAACACGATCGTGAAGACCCACGTGACCCCCTCGCCGAGCGAGAAGGCGGCACCGGGGTTGCGAGTCAGATACAGCTGCAGGAAGTCGCCCCAGACGGCCACGGCCTTCTGGTAGGGCAGATTCTGCAGCGCGAGATGCTTCGTGAACTGATCGACGGCCAGCACCACCACCGCGAGAATCGCGATGAGGGTGCCGGCCGTCGCAGGACGCAGTTGGCTGCGGTCGGTCACCGGCCTGCTCAGGAAGCCGACACGGGCGAACCCGCGGTGGCGCCAGCGACGTCGAGGTCGTGGAGCTTCTCTTCGATGAAGCCGCGCAGCTGCGAGCGGTAGTCGCGCTCGAACTGACGCAGTTCGCTGATGCGGGTCTCGAGGGTGGCGCGCTCGGCGTCGAGGCGGGCGATTTCGTCGCGCCCCTTCGCCTCGGCATCCGCCAGGATCGCCGCGGCCTGTGCCTGCGCCTCGGAGACGAGCTTGTCACGCTGGGCCTGGCCTTCGGCGACGTGCTCGTCGTGCAGACGCTGGGCGAGCTCGATGATGCCGGCCGACGCAGCGGCGCCGCCCGCGACCGGGGCCACGGCGGAGACGGGTGCGGGCGTCTCATCGACGACGACCTCGGCAGCGGGCTGAGCCTGTGCCGCCGCCTCGAGCTCGGCGATGCGCGCCTTGAGCTCGGCGATCTCGGCGTCGCGCGCCTGCAGTTCCTCGCTGGAGTCGGCGGCGGCGACGACCTCGCCACCCTCGCCGCCCTGCGCGACGCGAGCCTTCAGCTCGTCGTTCTCGGCGATCGTCTTGCGCCACTCGACGACGATCTCGTCGAGGAAGTCGTCGACCTCATCGGGGTCGAAGCCCTCCTTGAAGCGGACGTGCTGGAACTGCTTGGTGACGACGTCTTCGGGGGTCAAAGCCATGGTGTTACCTCTTTCGGAGCTGACGACGCGGGCCGATCAGGGGTGGCTCGCCGTCGGCGGGCCGGTTGTGACTCAGCATAGCCCGCGTGCGTGTGACGTGCGAGAAGGGAGTTACAGACGTGCAATCACTCCGGTGATCGACAGCAGGACGGCGATGACGATCATCGTGAGCGGAAACCCGAGATCGAGCGCGACGGGGCCGATCCGCAGGGGTGGGATCAATCGACGGAACATGCGGAGCGGAGGATCCGTGATCGTGTAGACGATCTCGGCGAGCACGAGGCCGAACCCCTTCGGCCGCCACTCACGGTTGAACACCGGAATGTACTCGAGTACGAGGCGCGCGAGCAGGACGAGCAGATAGAGGAAGAGGAGATTGTTGACGACGGATGCCGCCACGCTCACGATCTGCACGACTACGGCGTGAAGGGTGCCGCCTCGGGGTCGGCCGGCGCCAGTGTGCCGTCGCCCGAGATCGCAACGTTCTCGGGCGACAGCAGGAACACCTTGCTGGTGACCCGCTCGATGCGCCCGTAGAGGCCGAGCGAGAGTCCGCTCGCGAAGTCGATGAGTCGCCGCGCGTCGGCATCGCTCATCTGCGAAAGATTGATGATGACGGGGATGCCGTCGCGGAAGTTCTCGGCGATCAGCTGTGCGTCACGGTACTGCTTGGGGTGCACCGTGAGGATCTCGCTCACCGTGCCCACGGTCGTCGGCTGACGCACGACGGCGGGACGGTGCAGCGGGGTCACCGGGGCGGCCTTCTCGACGGTGCGCTCGGAAGAGCGCTCGCGGCGCACCGGCGCCTCCGCGACGGGCTCGTCGTAGATCTCTTCCTCATCGGCGAGGCCCAGGTACACCATGGTCTTCTTGAGCGGGTTCGACATCGCATCCTCCGTTTGCTCGTCTGTGTCGAGGTTAACCGTGCAGGGGCCGCGGGCCGGTGATTGCCGTGCCGATCCGCAGGTGTGTCGCGCCTGCGGCGATCGCCTCGGCGAAATCGCCCGACATCCCGGCCGAGATCCACGTGGCATCCGGCACAACGCGTCGCACGGCGTCCGACGCCGCAGACAGTCGCTCGAATGCGGCCGCGGGAGCATCGGTGAGCGGGGCGACGGCCATGACACCGCGGATCCGCAACGATGCGCATGCGGCGGCCACATGCTCGGCGAGGCGTTCCACCTCGGTCGGCGCCACCCCTCCGCGACCGGGGTCATCGGTGAGGTTGACCTGCAGGAACACGTCGAGCGGCGCGCCGCCCGGGTCGGCGGCGTGCAGCGCGTCGGCGAGTCGGTCCCGATCGACCGAGTGGACGACGTCGGCCGCCGCGCGCACCGCGCGCGCCTTCTTGGTCTGGATCTGCCCGATGAAGTGCCAGCGCACGCCGTCGAGGTCCACGAGCTCACCGCGCTTGGCCGTGATCTCCTGCTGACGGCTCTCGCCCACGTCGCGCACTCCGAGCGAGGCCAGGTCTTCGATCAGCGCCGCGGGATGGAATTTCGTCACGACGATCCGCGTGAGCTCAGACGGGTCACGGCCCGCCGACCTCGCCGCGTCGCTGATGCGCGCGTCGAGGTCGGCGAGCCGTGTGCCCAGAACCGGTCCCTGATCGGTTCCTGAGCCTGTCCAAGGACGAAGGGTCACTTCAGGAAGTCGGGGATGTCCAGGTCGTCGGCGCCGTAGACCGAGTCGTAGTCAGACCCTGCCGTCACCGAGACGGACTCGCGCTCGCCGGCATCCGCGATCTCGCGTGCGGCCTCGTCGGCCGGCACTGCGGGGACGACGGGCGCGGTCAGCGGGCGCTGGGCCGTGATCGGCTCGATGCGCGCCTGAGGCTCGCCGCCGTCGAAACCTGCGGCGATGACCGTGACCCGCACCTCGTCGCCGAGGGTGTCGTCGATGACCGTTCCGAAGATGATGTTCGCCTCGGGGTGCGCCGCTTCCTTGACCAGCTGTGCGGCGTCGTTGATCTCGAAGATGCCGAGGTTCGACCCGCCCTGGATCGACAGCAGCACGCCGTGCGCGCCCTCGATGGATGCCTCGAGCAGGGGCGACTCGACGGCGAGCTCGGCCGCCTTGATCGCGCGGTCGGCACCGCGCGCCGAGCCGATGCCCATGAGGGCAGAACCCGCACCCTGCATGACCGACTTGACGTCGGCGAAGTCGAGGTTGATGAGGCCCGGCGTCGTGATGAGGTCGGTGATGCCCTGCACACCGGCGAGGAGCACCTGGTCGGCCGTGGCGAACGCCTCGATCATCGAGATGCCGCGGTCGCTGATCTCGAGCAGGCGGTCGTTCGGCACCACGATGAGGGTGTCGACCTCTTCCTTGAGCTTTGTGACCCCGGCATCCGCCTGGCTCTGCCGACGACGACCCTCGAACGAGAACGGGCGCGTCACGACACCGATCGTGAGGGCGCCGATCGACTTCGCGATGCGCGCGACGACCGGCGCACCACCGGTGCCCGTGCCGCCGCCTTCACCGGCGGTGACGAACACCATGTCGGCACCGGCGAGGGCCTCTTCGATCTCTTCGGCGTGGTCTTCGGCAGCGCGTCGACCCACCTCGGGGTCGGCGCCCGCGCCGAGCCCGCGCGTGAGCTCGCGTCCGACGTCGAGCTTGACGTCGGCGTCGCTCATGAGCAGCGCCTGGGCGTCGGTGTTCACCGCGATGAACTCGACACCTCGCAGCCCGAGTTCGATCATCCGATTGACGGCGTTGACGCCGCCGCCACCCACACCCACGACTTTGATCACCGCGAGGTAGTTCTGGTTCTGGCTCATGCCGGCCTCCATCTTGTCCCGAACCCGAATTGTGTAAACCTTGAACCTCAAGTTGAGGTTTAAAGAATTGCCGAGTATGCAATTCCTTGATTGAAGGTAAGCGGGCGCAGGGCCTCGACCGCCCAGGCCGTGGGCGTGTCGCGCGAAAGTTCGTCTCCGGCGCAGCGGACCGCGCCGTCAGCGGATGACGACGGCCCCGGGTGCGGACACGTCGTAGCTGTACACGCCATCCGGGGGGCGAGCAACCATGGCCGACGCGAGGATCTGCGCCTTCTTCGGAGAGTCGTCGGCGTTGCCCCAGACGACCTGCGTGCCCGTGCCGCCGAGGGTGAGCGTCACGTCGTTGGCGCTCGTGGCCGACATCGCGGTGATCTGTGCGCGGATGTCGGTGGGCAGACTCCGGAACACCGTGCCGATGGAGTCGAACGCGGGCGACCCCACTCCGCCGGTGGCGGTGATGACGGGCTGCCCCGGCGGCGCCTTCGGGGTCGTCGAGAGGACGACACCCGCGGCATCCACCAGGGTGAAGCCGGCGTCGGACTCGATCACGCCTATGGGCGTGCGCTCGACGATGCGCACGACCAGCTCGTGCGGGGGCCGAGCCTCGAGCGTGTACGACTCGACCAGGGGGAACTGCACGAGAGCGGCCTTCACCGCCGACGAATCGACGCGCGGCAGCGGGGTGCCGAGCTGCCCCGACAGCGCCTGTTCGACCACGGCGGCGTCGAGACCGCTCGTGCCGACGACGCTGACCTTCTCGACCGCGAACAGCGGGCTGTAGGCCGCACCGATGCTGCCGAGCACGAGCAGCGCGAGCGCACCGACGGCGGCGATCCACACCATGCGACGGCGGCGCTGCCGCGCGGTGAAGCGGCGCACCTCGGCGCGCAGCGCCTTTCGGCGCGCGCGAGCGGCCGCCCAGACCTCGCGCACACCGATGCCGGGGGATGCCGAGGCATCCGCCTCGTCGGCCGGCGCGGGCACCGGCTCGACCAGCGGCGCCGGCGCGAGCGACGCCGGACGAGCCGCGCGAGCGGCGCGATGACTGGCGT
>JASCPF010000029.1 GCA_029959325.1 Microbacteriaceae bacterium PS02068 | reverse complement strand
GCGGCCGCTCGCGCGGGCGTGTGGAGCCCGTGGGTGCGGCGGGTCCCCGCGGGGCGGCCGCTCGCGCGGGAAGTTGGCGCGACGCGCGGCTATGTGACTGGCTTTTCCGCGCTTTGCCCCCACTTCGCGTGGCGGATGCCTGAGAAGTTGGCGCATGGCGCGGCTACGTTCCCCGTGATTCCGCGCTTCGCGCCCACTTCGCTGTGGCGCGCCCACCCGCGAGGCCCGGCGCGGGAACACGCGCGGGGGAGGTTGGCGCGACACGTGGCTATGTGCCTCGTGTCTCGCGTGTCGCGTCCACTTCGCTGTGGTGCGCGGTGCACCCAGGAGGGATGCCTGGCGCGCGGGAAGTTGGCGCAACGTGCGGGTATGCGCCTGGTCATCCCGCGTGTTGCGACCACTTCGCGTGCCGCGCGGGGGAGAAGTCGGCACGACGCGCTGCTACGTGCCTCGTGATCCCGCGTGTTGCGCCCACTTCGCGGTGGCACGCAGCGACGCGCCGACGCAGCGACGTAGCGACGCGCTGGCGCCGCCCGCCGCGCTACGCCAGCGCGTCGACGATGGGGCGGAACTTCACGCGCGTCTCGAGCAGCTCGGCCTCGGGATCGCTGCCCGACACGATGCCCGCGCCCGCGTGCGCCGTGAACGGGATGCCCCGCGCAGACGCCCCGGCCAGGTCGAACTGCGCGCCGCGCAGCGCGATCGCCCACTCGCCGTCGCCGTGCGCGTCGATCCAGCCGACCGGCCCGGCGTAGCGGCCCCGATCGGCCGGTTCGATGCGCGCGATGGCGGCGACCGCGGCATCCGTCGGCGTTCCCGCGACAGCGGCGGTGGGGTGCAGCACGTGCACGAGGTCGAGCGCCGAGGTCTCGCGCGTCGTCACCGCCTCGACGTCGGTCGCGAGGTGCCACACGTTCGGCAGCGCGAGCGTGAACGGCTGCTCGCTCGCCGCCAGCGCCGACGTGAACGGCGTGAGCGCGTCGACGAGGCTGCGGACGGCATAGCCGTGCTCGGCGAGGTCTTTGTCGCTGGATGCCAGGGCGAGGGCCGCGTCGCGGTCGGTGTCGGGGTCGGCGCCGCGGGCGAGCGTCCCCGCGAGCACCCGCGCCGTGACGGTGCCGCCCATCACGGTGATGAGGGTCTCGGGGCTCGCGCCGATCAGGCCGTCCACGGCGTACACCCACGTGTCGGGATATCCCGAGGCGAGCGAGCGCACGAGGCGGCGCAGGTCGGCGCCGGCGGGCACCGTGCCCACGAGCTCGCGGGCGAGCACGACCTTGCTGACTTCGCCGGCGGCGATCGCGGCGAGGCCTGCGCGCACGGCATCCTGATACCCCTCGGGGGTCAACGTCCCGGGGCCGACGGCCGCCGACCAGTGCGGCCCGAACGGGATCGCGCGGGGTTCGTCGGGGTCGGGCTGGGTGCCGTCGTCCGTGGGATCCGGCAGCACCCACGTCGCCCAGGTGCGGTCGTCACGGTGACCGATCGTGAGCCGCGGCACGGTGAGCACCGCCGGCGCGGCCGAGTGCGCGTCGAACGGCAGCGCCCCGAACGCCACGAGGCCCGAGCCGGGTTCGCCGACCGCGTCATCGACCACGGCATCCCGCGCAACGGCGCGCCACCGCGCGGCGAGCTCGCCGGTTTCGGTGCCCGCACTCGTCAGGGTGAAGGCATCGCCGACGCCGACGAGCCAGGCGCCGCGGCGCGTCCAGACGAGCGGGTTCGCCGGGTCGGCATACTCGAGCGGGTCGCCGATGGGGGCGATCTCGCGGGTCACCACACGCAGCTGCGTCACGTTTCCAGCCTAATCCGGGGTTTACAGGCGCTCGGCGTAGGCTCGCGACCATGGACCCCGCACCCCTCCGCCCCGAGCCCGGCGCGCGTCTGCTGTTCCGCTGGCGCAAGTGGAACGGCTCGCCGCACTGGGAGCACGACTGCGTCTTCCTCGGCAGTGATCGCTGGGGCGACTGGGTCGGGCAGCCCGCGGGGTGGCGCAGCTCTCGCCCCGGCCGCGAGGTGGTCGCCGAGGCCCCGAACGTGACGCTGATCGCGCCGTCGGGGGAGTACGTGGCGACCTTCAACGCGCCGCCGGCGAGCTACGTGATCTACATCGACATCGCGTGGGATGCCGGGTGGGACGCCGGCACCCCCGTCGGCATCGACATGGACCTCGACGTCGTGCGCACCCGCGACGGCCGCGGCATCTGGATCGACGACCGCGACGAGTGGGACGAGCACCGCGTGGCCTACGGCTACCCGCAGGGCATCGTCGAGCGGCTCGAGCAGGTCGCGCTCGACCTCGAGCGCGAGGTCACGAGCGAGCAGGCGCCGTTCGACGACGACACGGCCGCGCACTGGCTCGCCGAGCTCGAGCGACTCGCGCCCGAATAGGATCGAGGGGTGACCGAGCACCACGCAGAACAGCACAAGGCAGACCTGGGCAAAGACCCCGCCCGCGTCAGCGGCATGTTCGACGAGGTCGCCGCCGGCTACGACCGCACCAACACGGTGCTCAGCCTCGGCAACGACCGGCTGTGGCGCATCGCCACGACCCGCGCCGTCGCACCGCGCCCCGGTCAGCGCATCCTCGACCTCGCCGCCGGCACGGGCGCGAGCTCGGTGAGCCTCGCGCGCAGCGGCGCCGAGATCGTTGCCGGTGACTTCTCGCGCGGGATGATCGCCGAGGGGCGTCGCCGGCACGGCCACGTGCCGAACGTGACGTTCGCTGAGGCGGATGCCATGGACCTGCCCTTCGACGACGACACCTTCGACGCGGTGACGATCTCGTTCGGACTGCGGAACGTCAACGACCCGAAGAAGGCGCTCGCCGAGATGCTGCGCGTCACCGCGCCCGGCGGCAAGCTCGTGATCTGCGAGTTCTCGCACCCCCAGAACGCGGCGTTCGCCGGCCTCTACGGCTTCTACAACGATCGCGTGCTGCCCGTCGTCGCGAAGACGGTGAGTTCGAACGCCGATGCCTACGACTACCTGAACGAGTCGATCCGCGACTGGCCCGACCAGGTGACGCTGTCGTCCTGGATCCGCGGTGCCGGCTGGACGAGCGTCGCGCACCGCGACCTGACCTTCGGCATCGTCGCTCTGCACCGGGCGATCAAGCCGCACGCACGCCCCGCCGCCGAAGGCTGATGCCCCGGGTAGGCTGAAGGGGTGACTGCGAGCCTTCCCGCCGGTGCCCACGCTCCCGGCGAACGACTCTCGGCCGGGCTGGGCCTGACCGAGCGCGTGCTCGCGGGCCCCCGCATGCGCAAGATGCTGGCCACCGTCGAAGACGGGCTCGATCGCGTCGAAGCCACCCTCGCACGTGAGCTGAAGGTCAGCGACACGCTCGCGGATGCCACGACCCGCTACCTCTACGAGGCGGGCGGCAAGCGCGTGCGCCCCATGCTGACGCTGCTCACGGCGCAACTGGGCGAGGGCACGACCGAGCACGTGATCACGGGAGCGACCGCGCTCGAGATGACCCACCTCGGATCGCTCTACCACGACGACGTGATGGACGGCGCAGACGTCCGCCGAGGCGTGCCGAGCGCGCACGCCGTGTGGGGCAACAACGTCGCGATCCTCACCGGAGACCTGCTGTTCTCGCGCGCGAGCCAGCTGATGGCGCAGATCGGCGAGCGGGCGATCCGCCTTCAGGCCGACACGTTCGAGCGGCTCGTGCTGGGTCAGATGCACGAGACCGTCGGCCCGCAGGCAGGCGATGACCCGGTCGCGTTCTATCTGCAGGTGCTCGCCGACAAGACCGGTTCGCTCATCGCCTCGGCGGCCCAGGCCGGGGTGCTGTTCTCGGATGCCCCGTCCGAGTACCGCGCGCCCGTGCTCGAGTACGGCGAGAAGGTCGGCGTCGCCTTCCAGCTGCTCGACGACGTCATCGATCTGTCAGCCGACCCGAACGAGACCGGCAAGGTGCCCGGCACCGACCTGCGGGCCGGCGTTCCGACCATGCCCTACCTGCTGCTCAGTCGTGCCGGAGACCCCGCCTCGCGCGCGCTCAAGGCCACGATCGACGACGGCGTGGCGCGCATCGCCGACGGCGCCGAACCCGCGATCCTCGACGAGGCGATCGCGCATCTGCGCGACGACCCCGCGACCGACGCCACCCGCCGGCAGGCCTATGAATGGGCGGATGCCGCGGTGGCGGCCATCGACCCGCTGCCGTCGGGCGTGGTGCGCGACGCGCTCGTCAAGCTCTCGCAGGTCATCGTCGACCGCTCCAGCTAGCACCGAAGGAACTACACACCATGACCAAGCTGAGGCTGGCCATCGTCGGCGCGGGCCCGGCCGGCATCTACGCGGCCGACATCCTGCTGAAGGCCGAGCGCAAGTTCGACGTCTCGATCGACCTGTTCGACCAGCTTCCCGCGCCCTACGGGCTCGTGCGCTACGGCGTCGCGCCCGATCACCCCCGCATCAAGGGGATCATCACGGCGCTGCGCGACGTGCTCGACCGCGGCGACATCCGCATCTTCGGCAACGTCCGCTTCGGCGAGGACATCACCCTCGACGACCTCAAGAAGCACTACAACGCGGTGATCTTCTCGACCGGCGCCATCCGCGATGCCGACCTCGACATCCCGGGGATCGATGCCGTGGGATCCTACGGCGCCGCCGACTTCGTCAGCTGGTACGACGGCCACCCCGACTTCCCGCGCGAGTGGCCGCTCGACGCGGCATCCGTCGCGGTCGTCGGCGTCGGCAACGTCGCGCTCGATGTCGCGCGCATCCTCGCGAAGCACGCCGAAGACCTGCTCGTCACCGAGATCCCCGCGAACGTGCAGGCGGGGCTCGAGGCATCCCCCGTCACCGACGTGCACGTCTTCGGGCGCCGGGGGCCCGCGCAGGTGAAGTTCACCCCGCTCGAGCTGCGTGAGCTCGGCGAGCTGCGCGACGTCGACATGGTCGTCTACGACGAAGACTTCGACTACGACGAGGCATCCAAGGCGGCGATCGCGAGCAACAAGCAGGTCATGGTCATCGACCGCGTTCTGCAGTCGTGGCGCCAGCGACCTTCGGTGAACGGCGCCGGCGGCGAGGCATCCCGTCGCCTGCACCTGCACTTCTGGGCGAAGCCGGTCGAAGTCCGCACCGATGAGACCGGCCGCACCGCGGCGCTCGTCTACGAGCGCACGCGACCCGACGGTCAGGGCGGCGTCGAGGGCACGGGTGAACTGCGCGAGGTCGCCGTGCAGCAGCTCTACCGTGCGGTCGGCTACTTCGGGTCGCCGCTGCCGGGTGTGCCGTTCGACAAGAAGCACGGCGTGATCCCGAATCACGAGGGCCAGGTGCTCAAGAAGGACTCGAACGAGCGCGTGCCCGGCGTCTACGCCACCGGCTGGATCAAGCGCGGCCCGGTCGGTCTCATCGGTCACACGAAGTCGGATGCCATGGAGACGGTCAGTCACCTGATCAACGACCAGGGCTCGTGGTGGACCCCCGAAGACCCCTCGGCCGAGGCGATTCCGGCGCTGCTGGCATCCCGCGGCGTGGCCTGGACCGACCTCGACGGCTGGCACCGCCTCGACCAGCACGAGATCGCCCTCGGCGCGCCGCACGGCCGGGCCCGCATCAAGGTCGTCGACCGCGACGAGATGGTCCGCGTCTCGCGCGGCGAGTGAGTTCGGGCTCGGGCAGTTCGGGCTCGGGCAGTGCGTCCCGCCAGGCGCCGCATCCGCGGGCAGCACGCCCGCGGGCCTGCACCCCGGGAGGCGCCGCATCCGCGGGCAGCACGCCCGCGGGCCCGCACCCCGGGAGGAGATTTCGCTTCGGGAGGATGAATCCCGGGCATCCGTCCTCCCGTAAGGAAATCTCCTCCCCAGGCGCACCCTGTCGCCTCCTCCCGAAGCGCACCCTGTCGCCTCCTCCCCAGGCGCCCTCTCGCCCGAGTTGTCCACGGAACCGCCCCTCTCGGGGCCTCCCATACCGCGCCACACGGGACGATGGCGCGATGGTGGATGCCACGGAATGGGTGCGCGATCACGGCGGTGTCGTCACGACGTCGGCCCTCGCGGCGGCGGGGATCGGGCGGGGGACGCTCGATCGGGCGATCTCGGCGGGTTCCCTCGACCGCGTGCGCCGGGGATGGGTCGCCGCGCGTGGAGCCGATCCGCTCCTGATCGCCGCGGCTCGGTCGCACGTGGTGATCACGTGCGTCAGTCGGGCGCGCCAGCTGGGGTGGTGGGTCACCGCCGACGATCCGCACGTGCACGTCGGGGCGCCCGCGCACTCGGGGCGGGCGCCGACGGCGACTGCGGTGGTGCACTGGGCGAGGCCGGTCGTGCCGCGGCATCCGGCGTCGCTCACCGACGCACCCGAGAACGTGCTCGCCGCGGTGGCGGCCTGCCAGCCGTTCGAATACGCGCTGGCGACGTGGGAGTCGGCTCTGCGCACGGGCGCAGTGGATGCCGAGGTGCTGCGCCGGCTCGCCCTGCCGGCCTGCGCGCGGCGCATCCTCGACGTCGCAGAGATCTGGTCGGATTCCGGTCTCGAGACGATCGTGGTGCCGCGCCTCCGGTGGCTGAACCTGCCGCTTCGCCGGCAGATCTGGATTCACGGCCACCGCGTCGACATCCTGATCGGCGAGCGTCTCGCGCTGCAGATCGACGGGGGCCATCACGTCGGCGCGCAGCGCGAGCGCGACATCGCGCACGATGCGGAGCTCATGCTGCGCGGCTACCACGTGATTCGCGTCGGCTACTGGCAGGTGCTCGAACAGTGGGAGTTCGTGCAGGATCTCCTGATGCGCGCGGTCGCGCAGGGTCTGCACCGCGCGCGATGACGCGTGTGTCCGCGCCGGGCGCCGCACCCCGGGCCCCGCACCCCGGGAGGAGATTTCACCACGGGAGGATGCCTGCGGGGCATCCATCCTCCGCAAGCGAAATCTCCTCCCGGAGTGCACGGCACTCACTCTCGGCGCCAGGGAGGTGAGCGCACCCCGCTCGCCCGGTTAGGCTGGCGCCATGACAGGCTCGTGGATTCCCGACATCCTCGGGGCGCCGTTCGAGCAGCTGACGCTGGAGTTGGGCGAGGATGCCCAGGGGCCGGTCGTCGCGACGCTCGTGCGGTCGGTGCCGCGCCCGCTCTCGGTGCTCGCCGCGCCGCTGCGCGATGTCGATGTGCTGTACGTGCACGGGTGGTCGGACTACTTCTTCCAGAAGGACCTGGCCCGGTTCTGGAACCGGCTCGGGGCGCGCTTCTACGCGCTCGACCTGCGCAAGTACGGGCGCAGCATCCGCCCGGGGCAGACGCCCGGGTACGTGGCATCCCTCGACGACTACGACGCCGACATCGAGGCCGCGATCGCCGCGATGCGCACGCGCGGGCCCGCCCGGCGGCTCGTGCTGCTGGGGCATTCGACGGGCGGGCTGACGCTGAGCCTCTGGGCGTCGCGTAACCCCGGGCGCGCGGCCGCCGTCGTGCTGAACAGCCCGTGGCTCGAGCTGCAGACGGGCGCGATCGCCCGGCAGGCCATCGCACCGCTCGTCGCCGCGCGAGCGCGGTTCGATCCGCTCGGCGCGCACCCCGTCGTCGACCTCGGCTTCTACACCCGCGCGCAGCAGGAGCTCGGCACGCTGCCCGAGGCGCCGGACGGGTGGCGCCCCGAGCGCGGCTTTCCGACGCATCCGGGCTGGCTCGCGGCGGTCGTGGCGGGACATGCGCGCGTCGCCGCCGGCCTCGCGATCGACGTTCCGGTGTTCGTGCTGCTGTCGACGGGCTACACGTCACCCCTGCAGTGGGCGCCGACCATGACGACGACCGACAGCGTGCTGGTCGTCGACGACATCGCCCGCGCGGCGACGCGCCTGGGCGAGCGTGTCACGCTGGCGCGCATTCCCGACGCGATCCACGACGTCTTCCTCTCCGGGCCGCAGGCGCGGGGCGCGTCCTACGCCGCATTGCGCGCGTGGCTCACCAAGGGAGCCCTGAGATGAGCACGCCCGACAGCGAGCACAGCGACCACGTCGAACAGAGTGAGCTCGACCGCACGAGCCAGTGGCTCGAACGGCTGATGGGCGACCCGATGGCGACGGCGGTGCGCGGGCGGCTGACGGTCATCAGCGCCTCGGATCCCACCTCCCGCGGTCGCTTTCAGGAGTGCCGGCTCGAGCTGCGCGCCGAAGCCCCCGAGATCCCCGCGAAGACCGTCGCCTACGTGGCGATCTTCGACCGGAAGCACTGGCCCCAGCCCGGCCTCGTCGTGCCCGCCCGCATCGCGCAGAGCGATCCGCGTGTGTTCGAGGCGAACTGGGATGCCTTGCAACGGATGCCCCGCACCGACCGGCCCGCCCAGACGCACTAGCCCCGGTGCGGCCGCCGGCGTCTCAGTCGCGCGCCGCCCACAACTCGGACGGATGCGTGAGTCGCCATTCGTCGGTCGGCGGCTCGATCGTGCCGCGCACGACGACCGGCACCGTCACGGTGTTCGGCCCGGCCGTCCACGTGAGGGTGCCGACCTGCTCGCCGTCGGTGTATTCGGTCGGCGCGATGACCTGCAGCGTCCCGGCGATCGGGGTGTCTGACCAGGTCAGGATGCTGCTGCTCTCGGTCACGACGAGCTGCGCCGTGGAGCCCCACGCGGTCTCGTACACGCCGATCACGGTGCCGGTCTGGGGCAGGGGCACCTGGTGGAATCCCGCGCGCACGCTGTCGAACAGGGTGCGCACCGAGGCATCCACCGACTCGCGCGAGGCGCCGTCGAGGGCCACGCCGACGACACCGAGCGGCGCGCCGATGCCGACGTCGAGCGACGCCGTGTACAGCAGGCTGAACGTGCCCTCGCCGAGGTTGCCGGTCTTCAGGCCCGTCACGCCCATCTCGCCGAGCAGGTCGTTGGTGTTGCGCATCGTGCCGGGCCCGGTCACGGTCAGCGACGGGGTCGCCGCGATCTGCGCGATCGTCGGATCGGCGGCGGCGAGCTGGCCGATGCGCACGAGGTCGCTCGGCGTGCTGGTGTTCCTGGCGCTGATCCCCGTCGGTTCGACGATCGTCGTGCCCCCGAGGTCGTGGGCGGCGAGCCACGCGCGGGTGGCCGCGAGGTAGCCGTCGCGCGACCCGAACGCCCAGGTGGCGACGGCATCGGCGTAGTTGCTCGCCGAGGGGATGAGCATCGTGGCGAGCGCGTCGTGCAGCGACATCGAGGTGCCGGTGGGCATCTCGGCGATCGTCGCGCCCTGCACGTAGTACTCGTCGTAGAGGTCGTGCGCGGCCTTGCCGAACGTGATCGTGGGGCCGGGGTCGTCCGCACTCGCGAGAGGATGCGCGTCGAGAATCACGAGCGCCGTGATGAGCTTCGTGATGCTCGCGATCGGCTTCGGGCTGTCATCACCCATGGTGAGCCGGATGCCGTCCGGCCCCAGATAGTCCTGCGCACCCGTCATGACGACCGATCCCGTGCCGGTCATGGTCGGGGATGCCACGGGGCCTGGTTCCACGGTCGGGGTGCGCACCGTTGCGGTGGGATCGGGCAGCGGCGCCTGCAGTGCCCACGCGACGTAGCCGCCGGCCGCGGCGAGCGCGAGCACGACGACGACTGCGGTGATGATCCACGCCCGCCGAGCACGGCGCCGGCGCCGAGCACGCGCGGGGTCGTCGACCGCAGACGAAGAGGCATCCGCAGACGAAGAGGCATCCAGCAGATCGCTGAACTCATCCACGTCGTCGCGCGTCACCACCTCACTCTGCCAGATGGGCGACCTTGGACCCCCTCGTCGGGCCTACGCTCGGGGAATGGACAGGACCCTGCGGAGCGAATACCGGAACACGGTTCTGTTCGTGTGCGTGCACAACGCCGGCCGCTCTCAGATGGCCGCCGGTTACCTGCGGCGCCTCGCGGGCGACCGGATCCAGGTGTACTCGGCGGGCTCGGAACCCAAGGATCAGATCAACCCCCTCGCCGTCGCGGTGATGGCCGAGGAGGGGATCGACATCGCGGGCAACGCGCCGAAGATCCTCACGACCGACGCCGTCAGAGCGTCCGACGTCGTCATCACCATGGGCTGCGGCGACGCGTGCCCGTTCTTCCCCGGCACGCGCTACGAAGACTGGCAACTCGATGACCCGGCCGGGCAAGACCTGTCGACGGTGCGACGCATCCGAGACGAGATCCGAGCCCGCGTCGAGACGCTGATCGGCGAGCTCGAGGGCTCACCATTCCCGCCGGACACGAAGGAGTGACACATATGGGAATCCGCATCAACATGACGACCGTGTTCGTCGACGACCAGGCGCGCGCGCTCGCGTTCTACACCGACATGCTCGGCTTCGCGCCGAAAGAGGATGTCTCGCTGGGAGAGTTCCGCTGGCTGACGGTCGTCGGCCCGGGTGAACCCGACGGCACGCAACTGCTGCTCGAGCCCGATCAGCACCCCGCCGCGAAGGCCTATGCGGCCGCACTGGTCGCCGATGGCATCCCCGCGGCATCCTTCGCGGTTGACGACGTCGCGGCCGTCTACGACGAGCTGTCCGGCAGGGGAGTGTCGTTCCTGCAGAAGCCGACGTCGATGGGTCCGGTCGTCACGGCCGTGCTCGACGACACGTGCGGCAACCTGATCCAGCTCACCAGCCCCGCCTGACGGCTACTCGCCGCCCTGGTCGAGGGTGCACGGCATCGCGGACGGGACGCGGCGACCTGCTCAGGTGATCGTCACGCGTGTGCCGACCTGGACCGTGTTGAAGAGGGAGGCGATGGCATCCAGCGGAACATGCACGCACCCGTGCGAGCCCTGGGTGCGGTACTCGTCACTGCCGTAGGGAAAGGTCTGCCAAGGGGAATCGTGCAGGCCGACGCCGCCAGAGAACGGCAGCCAGTAGGTCACCGCGTCGTCCCACGAGCCGTTGACGTCATGGCCGCGCAGGTGCGTATCGCGGGTCTTCGCGGCGATCGCGAACGTGCCCGTCGGGGTGGCGTCGTGCACGTTCGTCAGCGCGGATGCCCCGGTCGTGACCGCCGAGTCGAGCATCAGGTTCGCGCCGGAGCACTCCCACAGGTGCTGGTCGGCGATGCTGATGTAGACGTGGACCACGCCTGTCTGCGGAGCCGCGAGTCCCGTTCCGGCGCAGTGCGCATCGGGCGTGGGAGTGTTGTGCAGCGTCCAGTCGGCGGGGACAGCCGACGGCGTGGGAGTAGGCGTCGGGGTCGGGGTCGCGCTGGCACTCGGGGTGGCAGACGGCGTGACCGCCGCGGTCGCGGCACCGGCCGGCTGCGCCGAGCTGCACGCGGTCAGGGCGACCGAGCTGGCCAGCAGAATGGCGCCGGCCGCGAGTATCCAGCGGAGCGGCATCCGTCGCGTCGTGTTCATCACTCGCTCACGCTACGAGCCGGAGCTATGTGATTGCCCTACGAGCGTGTCGTGTGACCGACGCGGCGCGGAGGGGGACTCAGCGGTAGTTGACGAACTGCACGTCGAAGTCGAGGTCGGCGGCCTTGAGCAGGCGCTGCACCTCCTGCAGGTCGTCGCGGGACTTCGACTGCACGCGCAGCTCGTCGCCCTGGATCTGCGACTTGACCGACTTAGGGCCCTCGTCGCGGATGATCTTGCCGAGCTTCTTCGCGTTCTCCGACGAGATGCCCTCGGTGAGCGTCGAGGTGATCCGGTATTCCTTGCCGGATGCCTGCGGCTCGCCCGACTCGAGGGACTTCAGCGAGATCCCGCGCTTGATCAGCTTCGTCTGGAACACGTCGAGAACGGCCTTGGCCCGCTCTTCGCTGTTCGCCTTGATGAGGATCGCCTCGCCCGACCAGTCGATCGAGGCATCCGTGCCCTTGAAGTCGTAGCGCTGCTCGACTTCCTTGCGTGCCTGGTTGAGGGCGTTGTCCGCCTCCTGGCGATCGACCTTGGAGACGATGTCGAATGAGCTGTCAGCCATGCGGCGAGTCTACCGCCGGGCCCATCCCACCCGCCGCGGGTACCTCGACGAGGTGGAACCATCGGCCCGCCGGGGCGAGGCGGGTCCACACCGGGAGGAAGTGCGGGTCGGACACGTGCCCGTCGAACTCGGCCTCGGCCACGCCGCGCGCCGCGAGCTCGTCGAGCGAGCGGCGCACGCACCCCTCGACGAGGCGCTCGCCGTCGGGTGTATCTGCGGCGGACGTCTCGGCCGTGACGACGGGTGGGGATGAGTCGTGGTACACGAGGCAGTTCGCGACGATCCGACCGTCGACGATCGCGATCGAGGATGCCTCGAGGTCGAGCTCGTCGGTGAAGTCTTCGTTCAAGGCATCCGCGAAGTCTGGTCCGACCGGACTCCACGCGGCATGCGTCCAGGCATACACCTCGGTGTTGTGGGCGGCGAGCTCGTCCCATGACCGCTCGGCGGCGCCGTGCACGGCGGGATGCGCCGCGAGTGCCACCCGCTGCGCGACGGCGACCTCGGCCGGTGGCACGATCTGGATCGTGTGCGCGCCCAGCGAGCGACAGAACGACAGGCGCTCCTCATCGACGTACCCGCGAGCCATGAACGGGATGTCCGCGGCGCGCAGCATGCTCAGGTGGGCGAGCATCGCCCGACCGTGTCCGCGCCGGCGGCGAGCAGGGTCCACCGCGATCTCGGACCAGTACCGGTCGCCGTGGACGCGCGAGGTCCAGAGCATGCCTACCGCGACGACGTCGTCGCCGTCGGTCTCCACGATCGCGCGGGTGTGCGCGTCTCGCCACTGATCCGCGCGCAGGGGGACCGCGCGCATCCACTTCGGGGCGCGGTCGACGTCGTCCTGCGTCACGGGGCGGTAGGTCACCAGTCCAGCCTCACACGGCGACCGGCCAGCCGGGCTTCGGCGCGCGATCGTCGGCGCGCAGCAGCTCACCGTTCCACGCGATGATCGGGCTGCCGTCGCGCCCGGCGATCAGCCCGGCGTGCTCCCCGGTGAAGCGGAACCCGCACTTCTGCGCGACGCGCAGCGAGGCGACGTTCCCGACGGTGCACTCCCAGCGCACGCGATCGAGCGCGGTTCGCGCGAAGACCGCGTCGACCGCGGCAGTTAGGGCCTCGGGCAGGATGCCTCGGCCGCGATGAGGGGCACCGAGCCAGTAGCCGACCATCCCGCCCCCCAGGCGGACCCCGACCACACCGAGTAGCGCGCCGCCGCTCTGCTCGCGGATCGCCCACGTCCATTCGTCGTCGCGCGCCCAGCCCTGCGGAACGTATTCGCTGACGAATCCGACCGCGTGCTCTCGGCGGTACGGCCACGGTGTCACCATGAACCGTTCGAACACCGGATCGACGCAGTAAGCCGCGATGTCGTCGACGTCGGCATCGGTCGGCTGATCGAGCACCAATCGGTCGGTCGTCAGGCGGAAGGGGTCCATCCGCCGATCGTAGAACGGCGGGGGCGTCGCTCGTAGACTGGGCGGATGCTGCCGATGACCGAGGATCAGGTCCGCGCGGCGCTGGTGAACGCGTCGCCCGACGAGAGAGAACGCCTGTCCGTGCCGCTCGCCGTGGTCCTCGCCGACTGGGATCATCTCGACTTCGTGGCGTGGCCCGACCCCGAGACGCGAGGGCGCGGCTACGTGATCGTCGAGCGCGAGGGCGTGCCGACGGGTGTGGTGTTGCGCGCGGCATCCGGTGGTCCGTCGCGCGCCGCCCTCTGCAACATCTGCCACACGATGCAGCCGGGCAACCAGGTCGCGCTGTTCACGGCGCGCCGCGCAGGTGCGGCGGGGGAGCGCGGCGACAGTGTCGGCACCTACATGTGCGCAGATCTGGGATGCCACGAGAACGTCCGCCTCGCCGCGCCGCTGGCGCCCAGCGAGATGCGGGCGAGCGTCGACCGTCGCATCGACGGCACGCGGCACCGCGTCGAGGCCTTCGTCGAGAGCGTCGTCGCCTGATCTCGCGGGAACTTCTGCCGTGATTTTCGCCATTCCGCCGTGGCAGGTAATATAGGTTCTCGCGCCTCTGGTCGACTGAGAAAGCCGGGCGGGTGCGCACCTGGCGAGTTACCCAAGCGGCCAAAGGGATCTGATTGTAACTCAGCTGTCATCGACTTCGGGGGTTCGAATCCCTCACTCGCCACCCACGTCCTGGGCCGCGACATCATCATTCGAATGATTCGCGGACCAGGACTTTTTCTTTTGCGAAGGTTGTCAGCCCAGGGGCGTCAGAACGGCGGATCGCTCGGCAAGTCGGCGGTGCGTGTGCGGATGCGATCGAGCAGCTGCTGGGCCTCGCGCTGTCCTTCGCGCAATCGCTCGGGCGGAGGGCTCGCTGTGGCGAATCCGGTCGGCGAGATGAGCTGCACCGTGCCGTCGGGGCGGCGTCGAAAGCGGAACCGCGACTTCTCTTTGAGTTGGTTCTCTGGGGGGCAGAACGGGTGCAGATTGCCGACGTCGGTCGCGCCGCGCCTCGGGCCATGGAAGGCATCCCAATGGTCGACGTCGGACTCGGCGGCCGGATGCCGGCATCCGTCTCGCGTGCAGGTGCCGTGGATCATCAGCAACCACTCGCGCTGCGCTTTGGTGGCCTTGCGCGAGCGGCGGTCCATGTCGAGGACGCGGCCGGTGACCGGGTCGGTGATCACCCGGGTGAAGCGCCCCGCCTCGAGAAGCATCTGGACGGCGGTGGCCCGGTCGATGATCTCGCCGGTGTCGAGCCGGGGAGCCTCGTTCAGGTCGGGTGCGCCGGCGGGAACGGGCAGGTCGTGGCGGACCGTCGCCTGCGCTTCGGGCGAGAGCATATCTGCGGGCACGGTCACGAAGACCTTCGTCTTCACCGCCGTGGGCGTGCCGACGCCCTTCAGCCAGGCGGTGGCCAGGTCGGCGCGGATCTGGTCGCGGGTGCGCCCGTCGCGGTGGCGGCGCTGTACGTTCTTCGCGGTCGACGTCAGCCGCCGGAAGATGCCTCGCGCGTCTGCGGCATCGGTCAGGAGATGCGTCCAGGCCATACCGCCGTCGACCGGTTCGGTGTAGACGGTGCGCTTGGCGCGCGCCTGCAGGTGCTCTTCGACCGGGTCGATCGGTGCATACTTCTCGGCGAGCCGCCGCACTTTCGCGCGGAAGGCCCCCGCCGACATCGCCGGGGCGAGGGTGGCGACCACGTCATCGAACGCCGCGAGAACCTCTGCGGGCAGCCCGGCGAAGCGGGGGAGCAGGTCGAGCGCGGCATCCACCTGTGCCATCGTCGCGAACCCTTCCCGAGCCTGCGCCCACAGTGCGGGAAGCATCGCCTCTGCCTGTTCGGCGGTGAAGACGAGGTTTCGAATCGTGTTCTCGGGCAGTTGGAACCGCGCCGACGCCTCGATCACGGCGCACCGCTCGGCCGTCGACACCGGGTCGTCGTCGCCGGGCAGTGCGTAGACCTGTGGGTTGCGCCGCGCGAATCGTATTGCATGGGCCAGCATCGCCGCGCGGCTCGATGCGTCGCGGTTCAAGGCGTGTTGGCAGTTGTCGACCGCGCCGAAGAGCATGTGCAGGGCGTCTTCGACGCTGACCTGCTCTCGAGTCGATTCGACTTCCACACCACTCACACTATCAGTATGTTCTACAGAGAGCAATAGCCATGCAACGTAATTATCGTAGTTAAGTACGATTCACCATCGAGGGCATCGCATGTCGGGCTTCCGTGTCAGGATGGGAGCGAGTCGCACACGCGAAGGGACCGACATGTCGCAGCCGATCACCTCTCCGGAATCGGGGAAGATCCTCCGAGCATCTGTCTGGGTCGCCATCGGCGCCCTCATCGCCGCCGCGATCGTGTGCGTCGTGTGGGTGCTCTTCGGCGACGACGAAGGCATCATCGGCAAGGCATTCCTCACTGTGCTGCTGCTCGCAGGGTTCGCCGGCATCTCGATCGTCGAGGCGAACCTCGCCTCGCGCCGCCCTGCCTGGCTGGCGCTCGCCAGCATGATCTCGTGGGTGCTGCTGCTGCTGATCGGCGCATTCATGATCTGGATGCCGTCGACCGGTCACTACGGCGTGGGCGCAGAACGGTTCTTCAAGTTCATCCTGATCGGGCTGATCCTTCAGGGCGCGCTGCTGCACACCCGCCTCTTCGTGCGGGCGTACACGCGTCACCAGACGACCTTCACGAGCATCGTGACCTACGTCACGCTGGGACTTGTCGCGATCCTCGCAGTGATGCTCGTGCTGCCCCTCGTCACCGACGAGTTCGTCGCCTATCGTCCGCTCTACTGGCGTGTCGTCGTCGCGATCGCGATCCTCGCCGCCGTCGGCACGGCGCTCGTGCCGCTCGTGAACGCGGTGTTCGCGCCGAAGCGCCCGCGCCCGATCTCGCCGCCCCCGCCTGCCGCCTACTATGGGGCGCCGGCGCCGGCGCCGGCGCCTCAGCCGGGTCAGCCGGCTCTGACGGCTTGGCCGACCTTCGCCGATGGCGTGACCCCGCTACCCGTGCTGCACGACGGCTCACCCGACTGGAACGCCTACTACACGGGGTACCCGACCACCGGGCATCCGACCACGGGGTATCCGAGCGCTGGCTACCCGACCACCGCGCCGCAGATCGAGGCCCCGCAGCCCCCGCAGCCCGTAACAGCGCACCCGCCCGCGCCCGCGCAGCCCGCGCCCCCGCAGCCCGCATCCTGGTACCAGGGCTATCCGCCGCCTCCGCCTGTGCCGCCGCAGCAGCAACGCTGACCGCGTAGCGTGGAGGCATGGTGGATGCCTCTGACCTGCTGCAGCTCGCTGAAGAGATCGCCCGTGAAGCGGGCGCGCTGGCTCGCCGGCGACGCGATGAGGGCGTCCGCATCGCCGCGACGAAGTCGGCGCTCGCCGACATCGTCACCGAGGCCGATCGCGAGATCGAAGACCTGATCCGAGCGCGGCTGGCGGCGGCTCGACCCGATGACGGCTTCCTCGGTGAGGAATCGGGTGCCGAGCGCGGTGAGTCGGGGCTGACGTGGGTGGTCGATCCGATCGACGGAACGGTCAATTACGCCTATGGCATCTCGCACTACGCGGTCTCGATCGCCGTGGTCTCCGGTGAGCCGACGCCGGAAGAGTGGACCGCAGAAGCGGCGGTGGTCTACACGCCCGTGGTCGACGAGCTCTTTCGCGCACGGCGCGGCGCGGGTGCCTGGCTCGGCGCCGAGCCCCTGCGCGTGACGAGCGTCACCGAGGCGGGGGCGCTGCTCGCCACCGGCTTCGGCTACGACCCGGCGACGCATGAGGGCGACCTGGCGCGCGTGCGTCAGGTCATGCCGCTCGCTCGTGATCTGCGGCGCGCGGGCGCGGCCTCGCTCGATCTCGCCTATGTGGCCGCGGGGCGCCTCGACGGGTACTTCGAGCGCGGGCTTCATCCCTGGGATCACGCCGCCGGCGCGCTGCTCGTCGAGGAGGCCGGCGGGCTCGTCGGCGGCGCTCCCAGTGGACGCCCGGGGCGTGAGATGACGATCGCGGCCGGGCCCGAGCTCTTCGAGAAGCTGCGATACAAGATCTCAGGCTGAGTCTGGATGACTTTCCCAGGCGATCAGGAGTAGTGTTTACCCGATCGTTACCTTCGCCGCCCGAACGGCGCCGGTGACCTGAAGCCCCGATGCACCATGCCGCGACCCCCCGCGCGGCCAGACGAGAGCCCCGATTTGACCCTCGACACCCCTTTGGCTGAGCCCGCGCCCACGCGCCGCTCCAGCCGCGGAGCCTCGGCTCCTGTGGCGCCAGAGACCCCGGGTGTCCTCACACGCGCCGAGTTGCGTCGCCGCGCCGCTGCCGCGGCGGTCCCCGCCGACGCGGTCGTCGCCGAGACGCCCCACGAGCCCGAGCCGCGCCACCTCGACGAATTCGAGGCCGCTGCACGGCTCTTCTCGTTCACCGGCGAGACCCCGATCCAACACGACGACGAGTCGCCGGCAGGGGCCGAGCGCCCGTCGCGCGCTGCCGCAGCAGAGCCGCGCGCCAGCGCATCGGCGCACACTGCCCCGCGCCGTCCGCGACGCGCTGCCGCGGCGTTTCAACGGGTTGCGGCCACGTCGTTCTCTGTCGGCGTGATGGCGATCGTCGGCATGTTCGCCGTGGGCACCACGACGCCCGCCGAAGCGCTGAGCTCGGCATCCCGAGGCGCGGTCACCTCCGACATCACGGCCGTCAGCGCCGAGTCGAAGGATGCCCCGGAACAGATTCAAGCGTTCGTCGCCAGCGGCGCGAACGACGTGCAGGCGCTCGACCGATCGTCGAACTATGACGTCGCGTCGATGGCCGACATCGCGTCGGCATCCGGTGTCACACTCTTCGCCGGCACGTGGGTCAACGACCCGAGCGCCAACATCCAGTGGCCGTTCCCCGTCGGTGTGCCGATCTCGGCCGCCTTCGGTTCTGTCAGCTACCTTTCGGAGTTCTCGATGCCGCACCGCGGCACCGACCTCACCCCGGGGCTCGGAGCCGAGATCCACGCCATCGCGGCAGGGACGGTCCGCATCGCGACCGAGGCCGGCGGCGACTATGGCGTCACCGTCGTGATCGACCACATCATCGACGGTCAGCTCGTGTCGACCCGGTACGGGCACATGCTGCACGGCTCGCTGAAGGTCAAGGTCGGCGACACCGTCACGGCCGGCGAGGTCATCGGCAAAGTCGGCCAGACCGGCAAGGCCACGGGGCCGCACCTGCACTTCGAGGTTCTGCTCGGCGGCACGACGCAGATTGACCCGATGCCCTGGATGTACGAGCACACCAAGGGCACGCACACGGTCGGCTGACGGTTTTTCGGGATGCCAGCGCTCTGGTATTCTCTTCTAGTTGCCTGCGCGCAGGCATACGCCCCGATAGCTCAGTGGTAGAGCACTTCCATGGTAAGGAAGGGGTCGACAGTTCAATCCTGTCTCGGGGCTCGCGGCATCCACATCTCGCCATGTGGATGCAGCGCGGCGGGGTAGCTCAGTTGGTGAGAGCGCACGACTCATAATCGTGAGGTCGCGGGTTCAAGCCCCGCTCCCGCTACAGATTCAGCCCCGGTCACCGGGGCTTTTTCTTTGCGCCGGCATCACCCCGCTCCTGCTGGGCGCGCGCGAGGTCGAGCACGCCCCAGATCGCGACGGCGCCGGCCGCCGCGAAGGCGAACATCGACCAGGCGGGCGCGTCGGTGGCTTCGCCGAGGATGGTGATGCCGAGGACGACCGCGACGAAGGGATCGATCACGGTCAGTCCGGCGACGACGACCTCGGGCGAGTTCACGGTGTGCGCGGTCTGCACGAGGTAGATCGAGAGGCTGCCCGAGACGGCGATGCCGAGCAGGCATCCGAGCGTCAGCAGATTCGACTGGTCGATTCTATAGTCGTGCGCCACCAGCGCGGTCTGCACGCGCAGGATCACCGTCTTGCCGAGGGTCGCGACGAAGCCCGAGAAGACGCCGCCCACGATCACCAGCAGCACCGGCGGCACGCGCCGACCGCGGCGGACGACCGTGATCACCAGGGCTGCGACGAGGACGACGGCCAGCGCGATGAGCACCGCGAGAAGCTGCTCATCACGGATCGGTCGCTGCGTGCTGACCATCGCCGCGACGGTGACGAACGCGCCGACTCCGACGACGCTCGTCGTGATCGCGCGCACTTCCGCCCGCGAGGGCCACGCGCGCGCCGTGTACGCGGTGAGCAGCGAGGCGAACACGAGCGCGGCGACGCCGACCGGCTGCACGACGATCAGGGGCGCGAAGGTCAGGCTCGCGAGCTGCAGCAGCATCGCGACCAGAAGCAGCGCGGTGCCGGCGAGCCACGGCCGACTGCGCAGCAGCCCGACGAACTGCGTCGTGCCGAACGGCCCCGGGGCGGCGGCCTGCACGCCCCGCGACTGCATCATGTTGCCGAACGCGAGGATCGCCGCGGAGGCGAGCGCGAGCGCGATGCCGAGCAGAGGGGACGATGCGATCGTCGGTGGCACGGGCTCTCCTCTCGGTCCCCCCACGCTACACAGGGGGTGGTTGTCTGCGGCGCTCAGCCCCAGTAGACAAGAACCACGATCCGCACGCGACACGGGGGAGAGCTCATGTACAGAAGCAACGGAAACTTCGAGGCCTACGCTCGTCCGCCGAAGCGCGAGGGCCAGCCGGATCGCAAGGTCCACCTCGTCGGCGGGGGGCTCGCAGGCCTCGCCGCCGCGGCCTTCCTGATCCGCGACGCCGGCGTGCCGGGCGACGCGATCACCGTCTACGAAGAGCTGAACCTCCCCGGTGGCAGCGCCGACGGCCTTCTCGACGAGCACAAGGGCTTCATCATCCGCGGCGGCCGCGAGATGGAGGCGCACTTCGAGACGCTGTGGGACCTCTTCCGTTCGATCCCCTCCCTCGACACTCCGGATGCCTCGGTGCTCGACGAGATGTACTGGCTGCACAAGGCGGATCCCTCCACCAACCCCACGCGCGCCATCCAGAACCGCGGGGAGCGCAGCGCGGATATGGCCGACCTCACCCTGACGCCGAAGGCGATCCAGGAGATCCTGAACCTCGCCCTCGCGCGCGAGGAAGACCTCGACGATAAGCGCATCGACGAGTTCTTCGGCGACGAGTTCTTCGCCTCGAACTTCTGGCTGTACTGGGCGACGATGTTCGCGTTCGAGCGCTGGGCATCGGCGACGGAGATGCGCCGCTACCTGCTTCGCTTCGTCCACCACATCGCGAGCCTCGCCGACCTCAGCTCGCTGCGATTCACGCGCTACAACCAGTACGAGTCGCTCATCAAGCCGCTCGTCGCCCACCTCGAGTCGCACGGGGTGACCTTCCGCAACACGACGCAGGTCCTCGACGTGCTGGTGACGGATGCCGGCGGCCACAAGACCGTGACGCAGCTCGACCTGCTCGTCGGCGCGACGACGGGCGGAACCGAGGGCGAGGGCGCCGCCTCGGCGGGGATCGGCAACGACGGCACGCTCGAGAAGGTGGAGGTCGGCCCCGACGACCTGGTGTTGATCACCAACGGCTCGATCACCGAGAGCTCGACGTTCGGCGACAACGACACCCCCGCCCCCGTCGTGACCGACCGCGGCGGAGCGTGGAAGCTGTGGAAGACGATGGCGGAGCGCGACCGCTCGTTCGGCTATCCGGAGAAGTTCAGCGAGAACATCCCCGAGGCGAACTGGACGATCTCGGCCACCGTGACCCTGACCGATGACAAGATCGCCCCATACATCGAGAAGATCACCGGGCGCGACCCGCGCAGCGGCAAGATCATCACGGGTGGGCCGTGCAACTTCAAAGACTCGAGCTGGCTGTACGGGTTCACGATGAGCCGTCAGCCGCATTTCGCCGCGCAGGATCCGCAGAAGGAACTCGTCGTCTGGCTCTACGGCCTGCTGTCGGACACCCCCGGCGACTACGTGAAGAAGCCGATCCGCGAGTGCACTGGCGCCGAGCTGTGCGCCGAATGGCTCTATCACCTGGGCGTTCCAGTCAACGAGATCGATGAGCTGGCGCAAGGCTCCGCCCGCACCGTGCCGTGCAACATGCCGTACATCACGTCGTACTTCATGCCCCGCGCGCTCGGCGACCGCCCGCTCGTCGTGCCGGAGGGATCGCGCAACCTGGCATTCATCGGCAACTTCGCCGAGACCGAGCGCGACACCGTGTTCACCACCGAGTACTCGGTGCGCACCGCCATGGAGGCCGTCTACACACTGCTGGACGTCGACCGCGGCGTGCCCGAGGTGTTCGCCTCGTCGTTCGACGTGCGGATGCTCATGAGCGCCCTCTACTACCTCAACGACAAGAAGCCGCTCAGCCGCATCCCGCTGCCGTTCGGCGGCAAGCTCATCGAGAAGGCCGCGCTGAAGAAGATCGAGGGCACGTACATCGAGCAGCTGCTGCAGGACGCCAAGCTCGTCTGACACACCGCATCGCACACGCATCGCAACCGGAGGAGCGAGTCCATGTACTACAGCAACGGAAACTACGAAGCGTTCGCGCGAGCGCGCAAGCCCGAGGGCGTGGACGACAAGTCCGCGTGGATCGTCGGCGGCGGCCTCGCCGGCATGGCGGCAGCGGTCTTCCTGATCCGCGACGGGCAGATGGCGGGCGATCGGATCACGATCCTCGAAGAGCTCATGCTGCCCGGCGGGGCGCTCGATGGCATCAAGTATCCCGAGAAGGGGTTCGTCATCCGCGGCGGTCGTGAGATGGAGGACCACATGGAATGCCTGTGGGACCTCTTCCGCTCGATCCCCTCGATCGAGATAGAGGGCGCGAGCGTGCTCGACGAGTTCTACTGGCTGAACAAGGACGACCCCAACTCATCGCTCTGCCGCGTCACCGAGAAGCAGGGGCAGGATGCCCATACGAACAAGCTCTTCACCCTGTCGGCGAAGGCGCAGAAGGACATCACGAAGGTCATCCTCGCGACGCGCGAGGAGATGGAGGACAAGCGCATCGACGAGGTCTTCGGCGAAGACTTCCTGAAGAGCAACTTCTGGCTGTACTGGCGCACGATGTTCGCGTTCGAAGAGTGGCACTCGGCGCTCGAGATGAAGCTCTATCTGCACCGTTTCATGCACCACATCGGCGGGCTGCCCGATCTGTCGGCGCTGAAGTTCACGAAATACAACCAGTTCGAATCGCTCGTGATCCCGATGTACAACTGGCTGCAGGAGCAGGGGGTCGCCTTCCGCTACCGCACGACCGTCACCGACATCGGCTTCGCGTTCGACGGCACCACCTTCCGCGCGACGCGCATCGATTGGAAGGATGCCGACGGCGCAGGCGGCGTCGATCTGACCGAGAACGATCTGTGTCTCGCGATCATCGGATCGCTCACCGAGAACTCCGACAACGGCGACCAGCACACGGCGGCCGCACTGAACACGGGCCCGGCGCCCGCGTGGGATCTGTGGAAGAGGCTGGCGGAGAAGCGCGACGACTTCGGCAGGCCGGAGGTGTTCTGCAGCGACATCGACAAGACCAAATGGGAGTCGGCGACCGTCACGACGGTCGACGAGCGCATCCCCGCCTACATCGAGAAGATCGCCCAGCGCGATCCTTTCAGCGGCAAGGTCGTCACGGGCGGCATCGTCACGGCGAAGGACTCGTCGTGGCTGATGAGCTGGACGGTCAACCGGCAGCCGCACTTCAAGGCGCAGAAGCCGAACGAGATCGTCGTGTGGGTCTACGGCCTGTTCGTCGAGACCCCGGGTGATTTCGTGAAGAAGCCCATGCAGGACTGCACGGGCGAGGAGATCACCCAGGAGTGGCTGTACCACCTGGGCGTTCCGGTCGACCAGATTCCGGAGCTGGCGGCATCCGGCGCGAAATGCGTGCCCGTCATGATGCCCTACATCACGTCGTTCTTCATGCCGCGGAAGGCGGGCGACCGGCCGCAGGTCGTGCCGGAGGGGAGCGCGAACTTCGCCTTCCTCGGTCAGTTCGCCGAGACGACCCGCGACACGATCTTCACGACCGAGTACTCGGTGCGGACGGCCATGGAGGCGGTGTACCAGCTGCTCGGCGTCGACCGCGGCGTGCCCGAGGTCTTCAACTCGACCTACGACATCCGCTATCTGCTGAAGGGCATGGCGCGGCTGCGCGACGGCGAGACCGTCGACATCCCGGGGCCGAACTTCGTGAAGGGGCGCCTCTACGACCGCCTCGACAACACGCAGATGGGCCAGCTGCTGACCGACTTCGGCGTGATTCCGGAGCACGGCGAGACGACCGCGCGCCCGCGGACGGACGACGCGATCGCCTGAGCCTCCTTCGCTGACGGGCGCAGCGCGGCGATCAGCTCGTGGCCTCGAGCACCGCCATCGCCGCGTTGTGACCGCCGAGTCCGCTGACGGCCCCGCCGCGCACGGCGCCCGACCCGCAGAGCAGGATGCGCTCGTGCGCCGTCGCGACGCCCCACCGCTGCGCGGGGGTGTCGCGCGGCGCATCGTCTTCGAGGAACGGCCACGACAGCGGCCCGTGGAAGATGTTGCCGCCCGGCATGTTCAGCGCCTGCTCGATGTCGAGCGTCGTCTTCGCCTCGATGCAGGGCCCTCCCTCGGCATCCGTCATCAGCAGGTCTTCGATCGGCTCGGCGAGCACCGAGTTCAGCGACGCGAGCACGGCGGCCTGCAGACGAGCGCGCTGAGCGTCGTTGTTCTCGGCGGTCACGACGATGCCGTCGGGCACATGCAGGCCGAAGACGGTGAGGGTCTGCGCGCCTGCGGCGGCCAGCTCATCGCCGAGGATCGTGCGGTCGGCCAGCGAGTGGCAGTAGATCTCGCAGGGCAGCGTCGACGGGATGCCTCCGGCTGCGGCTTCGTCGAACGCCGTCTGCAGCTGCGTGTAGCGCTCGTTGATGTGGAACGTGCCGCCGAACGCGGCCTCGGGGGCGATCGACGCGTCGCGCAGCTGGGGCAGCCGCTTCAGGAGCAGGTTGACCTTGATCTGCGCGCCCTGCGGCTTCGGGGCCCGCTCGGCCGGAGGCGTATCGAGCAGGCGGTCGAGGATGTACGGGGCGACGTTCGCGAGGACATGACCTCCGACGACGTGGTCCTCGCCGTCCGTCGTGCGGAACGTGACGGTGCCGTCGGGATCGATGGCGGTGACCTCGGCGTCGGTGCGGATCTCCGCGCCCGCGGCGCGAGCCGCCGCCGCGAGCTGCGTCGTCACGGTGCCCATGCCGCCGATCGGCACATCCCAGTCGCCGGTGCCGCCGCCGATCACGTGGTAGAGGAAGCACTTGTTCTGCTGCAGGTCTTCTTGATGGGCGCCCGCGAACGTCCCGATGAGGGCGTCGGTGAGCACGACGCCCCGCACCAGGTCGTCGTCCACGCGCGACTCGACGAACTCGCCGATCGGGCGCTCGAACACGGCATCCCACAGCGCGTCGTCGCCCAGGGCGGCGCGTGCCTCGCTGCGGGTCGGGAGCGGGCTGGTCACGGTCGGCCACAGCGCCGACGCGATCCGCGTGGTCTCGTCATACAGGTCGCGGAAGCGGTCGGCGTCTTCCGCGGCGCCGATGTCGGCGAACGAGGCATCCGTGGCCGCCGCGTCGGTCCGGTCGATGAGCAGGCCCTTGCCCTCGGTGTCGCCGGGAACGGGGGTGTACGACGCGTAGCGGCGCCGGGCGAGGCGGATGTCGAGCCCGAGGTCTTCTTGGATCTGCCGCGGCATGAGACTCACGAGGTAGGCGTAGCGCGAGAGGCGCGCATCGAGCCCGTCGAACGCGAGGGCGCTGACCGCGGCGCCGCCGGTGGATTCCAGACGCTCGAGGACGAGGACAGAGCGGCCCGCTTTCGCAAGATACGTGGCCGCGGTCAGGCCGTTGTGGCCGCCGCCGATGATCACGACGTCGTGGGTGGGGGTGGTGTTGGCATCCATGTGCTCGACGGTAGCGCTCTCTCGGTGTCGGGAGGCGGCGCTACGATTGACCGTCCCCACCCCGTTGCAACGGAAGACCTCGCATGCTCGGAAAACTCCTCGTCCGCTATCTGTGGACGTACAAGTGGTGGTTGCTGGGCGTGCTCGTCTTCCAGTTCGCCTCGGCAATGGCATCCCTGTACCTGCCGCGCCTGAACGCCGACATCATCGACAAGGGTGTCTCGACCGGCGACACCGCCTACATCTGGTCGCGCGGCGCGTTCATGCTCGCGATCGCCCTCGCCCAGATCATCGCCTCGATCATCGCCACCTACTTCGCCGCGCGCGCCGCGATGAGCGCCGGGCGCGACATCCGCCGCGACGTCTATGAGAAGGTGAGCGGATTCTCCGAGCGTGAGGTCTCGGCGTTCGGCGCCGGCACTCTCATCACCCGCAACACGAACGACGTGCAGCAGGTGCAGATGCTCGCGATGATGGGCGCCACGATGCTCGTCACGGCGCCGCTGCTCGCGATCGGCGGCATCATCATGGCGCTGCAGCAGGACGTCGGCCTCAGCTGGCTGATCGGTGTCGCCGTGCCCGTGCTGCTCATCATCGCCGGATTCATCATCAGCCGCATGGTGCCGCTGTTCCGTCAGTACCAGACGAAGCTCGACGGCGTGAACCGCGTGATGCGCGAGCAGCTCACCGGGGTTCGGGTCGTCCGCGCCTTCGTGCGCGAGCGCATCGAAGAGGCGCGCTTCCGCGTCGCGAACACCGACATCATGGTCGTCGGCCGCAAGGTCGGGTCGCTCTTCGTGATCATGTTCCCGCTCGCGATGCTGGTCCTCAACATCACGGTCGTCGGCGTCATCTGGTTCGGCGGCAAGCAGGTGGATGCCGGCGACGTGCAGATCGGCACGCTGTTCGCGTTCATGCAGTACGTCGGTCAGATCCTCATGGGCGTACTCATGGCGACCTTCATGACGATCATGATCCCGCGTGCCGCGGTCTCGGCCGATCGCATCGGCGAGGTGCTCGACTCGAGCGACGCGCTGACCAGGCCCGAGAACCCGGTCGCCCAGTTCCCGACGCCCGGTGTCGTCGAGTTCGACGACGTGTCGTTCACCTACCCCGGCGCCGAGTCGCCCGTGCTGCAGGGCATCTCGTTCCGCGCGAACGCGGGCGAGACGCTCGCGATCGTCGGGTCGACCGGCGCCGGCAAGACGACGCTGGTCTCGCTCATCCCGCGCCTGTTCGACGTGACCGGCGGCACCGTGCGCGTCGGCGGCGTCGACGTGCGCGAGGCCGACCTCGACCGCATGTGGCAGGGCATCGGCTACGTGCCGCAGAGGGCGTTCCTGTTCTCGGGCACCGTGGCATCCAATCTGCGCTTCGGGCGTGAGGATGCCACCGACGACGACCTCTGGAGTGCGCTCGAGATCGCCCAGGGCAAGGACTTCGTCGAAGAGATGGAAGGTCGGCTTGGGGCGCGCATCGCGCAGGGCGGCACGAACGTGTCGGGCGGTCAGCGCCAGCGGCTCTCGATTGCCCGGGCGATCACGCACCGCCCCGACATCCTCGTGTTCGACGACTCGTTCTCGGCGCTCGACGTCGCGACCGATGCCCGGCTGAGACAGGCGCTCTGGCGCGAGCTGCCGGAGGTGACGAAGATCGTCGTCGCGCAGCGCATCTCGACGATCACCGATGCCGACCGCATCCTCGTGCTCGACGACGGCCACCTGGTCGGGTCGGGAACGCACGACGAGCTGCTGGCCTCGAACGAGACCTACCGCGAGATCGTCGAGTCGCAGCTGGGGGTCGACGCATGAGCGCGCCCAACCCTTCGACAGGCTCAGGGACCGCCGAGCTCTCCGAAGAGGAGCGCTACGAGCTCGAACTCGCCGAGCAGGCGCGCCTGACCTCGGGTGACTGGGACTCGGTCGCGCCCGGCAAGGCATCCAACTTCCGGCAGAGCTTCTTCCGCATGATCGGCCTGCTCGGGCCGTACAAGTGGGTCTTCGCCCTCGTGTCCCTGCTCGGCGCGATCGGCGTCGTGCTCGCCGTCGCCGCACCCAAGGTGCTCGGCGAGGCGACGAACATCATCTTCGAGGGCGTCGTCTCGACGTCGCTGCCCGCGCAGTTCGCCGGGATGACGCAGGCGCAGGTCGTCGAGGCGCTGAAGGCCGCGGGGCAGACCGACGTCGCGAACATGGTCGCGGCGATGCACGACTTCCGGGTCGGTGCGGGCATCGACTTCGACCGGCTCAAGTGGGTGCTCGTCGCGGTGATGGCGATCTACATCGTGTCGGCGCTGCTGACCTGGATCCAGGGCTACGTGATCAATGTGATCATGGTCCGCACGATGTGGCGCCTGCGCGAGCAGGTCGAGGCGAAGATCAACCGCCTGCCGCTGTCGTACTTCGACAGGGTGCAGCGCGGCGAGCTGATCTCGCGCGTCACGAACGACATCGACAACATCACGCAGACGATGCAGCAGTCGCTCTCGACCGCCGTGACGAATCTGCTGACGGTCGTCGGCGTGCTCGTGATGATGTTCACGATCTCGTGGCAGCTCGCGATCGTCGCGCTCGTGGCGCTGCCGCTCATGGCGGTCGTGTTCGGCGTCATCGGCCCGAAGTCGCAGAAGGCGTTCAACACGCAGTGGCGCAAGGTCGGCCGGCTGAACGCCCGCGTCGAGGAGTCGTTCTCGGGCCACGCGCTCGTGCGCGTCTACGGCCGCGAGAAGGACTCGCGCGAGAAGTTCCAGGAAGAGAACGAAGAGCTCTACCAGGCGGCTTTCAAGGCGCAGTTCCTCTCCGGCCTGATGATGCCGGCGATGATGTTCATCGGCTCGCTCAGCTACGTCGGCATCGCCGTGCTCGGCGGCCTGATGGTGGCATCCGGTCAGCTGCGCCTCGGCGACGTGCAGGCCTTCATCCAGTACTCGCAGCAGTTCACGCAGCCGCTGTCCGAGCTCGGCGGCATGGCCGCGGTCGTCCAGTCGGGCACGGCGTCGGCCGAGCGGGTGTTCGAGCTGCTCGACGAAGACGAGCAGCAGCCGGATGCCCCGGACGCGCCCGCCCTCGTCGACGGGCGCGGCGTCATCGAGTTCGAGCACGTCGCGTTCAGCTACTCGCCCGACAAGCCGCTCATCCGCGATCTGTCGTTCCGTGTCGAGCCCGGGCAGACCGTCGCGATCGTCGGCCCCACGGGCGCCGGCAAAACTACCCTCGTCAACCTGCTGATGCGCTTCTACGAGCTCGACGGCGGGCGCATCCTGCTCGACGGGCAGGACATCGCACGGCTCACGCGCGATGACGTGCGCTCGCGCACGGGAATGGTGCTGCAGGACCCGTGGCTGTTCGCCGGCACGATCCGCGAGAACATCCGCTACGGCAATGAGGATGCCACCGACGAGCAGATCGCCGAGGCCGCCGTCGCGACCCGCGTCGACCGGTTCGTGCACTCGCTGCCCGACGGGTACGACACGGTCCTCGACGAGGACGCGGCCAACGTGTCGGCGGGCGAGAAGCAGCTCATCACGATCGCGCGTGCGTTCGTGGCATCCCCGAGCGTCCTCATCCTCGATGAGGCGACGAGCTCGGTCGACACCCGCACCGAGCTGCTGCTGCAGCACGCGATGGCGGCGTTGCGCGAGGGACGCACCTCGTTCGTGATCGCGCACCGCCTGTCGACCATCCGCGATGCCGACCTGATCCTCGTGATGGAGCACGGCGACATCGTCGAGAAGGGCTCGCACGAAGAGCTCATCGCCGCCGAGGGCGCCTACTGGCGTCTGTACCGCGCGCAGTTCGAGCAGGCGGCGTCGAGCGACGAGGGTGCGGGGTCGAGCAGCCCGGGCATGCCGGCCGGCTCCGTCGATGACGCGGAGGTGACCACGTGAGCCTCGCCCCGCCGACGCGCCGCCGACGCGACGCCCGTTTCGTCATCTCGTGCATCGCGGTGGGCCTCGCCGCGGGTCTGCTGTCGGGGCTGTTCGGCGTGGGCGGCGGCACCGTCATCGTGCCGATGCTCGTGCTGCTGCTGGGCTTCGACCAGAAGCTCGCCTCGGGCACGTCGCTCGCCGCGATCGTGCCGACCGCGGCCGTCGGCGTGGTCTCGTACGCCATCCACGGATCAGTGGCGTGGATCCCCGCCGTGATCCTCGCGGTCGGAGCGGTGGTCGGGGCGCAGATCGGCACGTGGCTGCTCGCGCGACTGTCGCAGAACGCCGTGCGGTGGGGCTTCGTCGGCTTCCTCGCCGTCGTGATCGTCATGCTGTTCATCGTCGTGCCCTCGCGCGACGCCGAACTCGTGCTGACGTGGTGGAGCGGCATCGGGCTTGTCGTGCTGGGTCTGTTCACCGGCACCATGGCGGGCCTGCTCGGCGTCGGCGGCGGAGTGATCGTCGTGCCGGCGCTGATGTTCGCCTTCGGCACGAGCGACCTGGTCGCCAAGGGCACGTCGCTGCTCATGATGATCCCGACCGCGATCTCGGGCACCGTCGGCAACATCCGGCGCGGCAACGTCGATCTAGTGGCAGCGGCCGTCATCGGCCTCGCCGCATGCACGACGACGGCGCTCGGCGCGTGGATCGCGACCCTGCTCGATCCTGCCATCGCGAGCATCCTGTTCGCCGTGTTCCTGACCTTCATCGCCGTGCAGATGGCCCTGAAGGCGCTGCGCGCGCGCCGCGCGGCGCGCTGACCTCGCGGAGGCGGCGGGCTCGCGGGGCGGGTGGCCTCGCGGGTGGTGAGCTCGCGTGCCCGATCCGCCGCGGAGTTGGCGCTTCGCGTGGGTGTGGGGGTGGGGAAGCCGCGTGTTGCGCCCATTTCTTGGGTTGGGCGCGTCGCAGTCGCCGCGGAGTTGGCGCGTCTCGTGGGGGTGGGGGTGGGATGCCGCGTGTTGCGCCCATTTCTTGGGGCGGCGGCGCCGTAGTCCGCGCGGAGTTGGCGCTTGTGGTGGGTATGGGGGCGGCGGCGCCGTAGTCCGCGCGGAGTTGGCGCTTGTGGTGGGTATGGGGGTGGGGGTGCCGCGTGTTGCGCCCATTTCTTGGGCTGGGCGCGTCGCAGTCGCCGCGGAGTTGGCGCTTCGCGTGGGTATGGGGGTGGGGATGCCGCGTGTTGCGCCCATTTCTCGGGCTGGGCGCGGACCGCGTCGCCTCCTCCCCAGGAGCGGGATTCACACGTGCTGTCCACAGTTTGCGGGTCTTCGCCACCACGAGCCGCAAGGTGGCGAGAAGGTGAGGGATGCCGAGGCATCCGACTCCTCTCCCTGCGGCGCTCGGGCGTGTTTTCCGCACCGACGAAGCGCGTGCGCGCGGCGCGACCGAGGGGCGACTCCGCGCGGGCGATCTGGACCGACCCTTCCGCGGCGTCCGCGTGATCCGCGCGGCCGTGCACAGCGACCCGGGCGAGCAGAACGACCCGGCCGTGCCCTATCCGGCCGACGACATCGCGCGAGCGGCGATTCACACTCGCGTCGAGGCTCATGCGCTCGTTCTCCCCGAGCGCGGGTTCTACGTCGGTGAGGCGGCCTTCGCGCTTCTCGGGCTGCCACTGCTGCAGAGCTGGCTCGCGCCGGGCCGCGATCTGCCGGTCGCCGTCTTCGCTCCGCACCGCGCCGTGCGCCGCCCCGGCATCCGTTGCGTTCAGGTGCGCGCGGGACTCGCTCACACCACGAGCGTCGACGGGTTCCCGGTGGCGTCAGCCGCGACTGCCTGGGCGATGCTCGGAGGTGAGCTTTCGGAGCGTGATCTCGTGAAGCTCGGTGACGCGATCCGGCGCATTCCGCGCGACGAGCGAGGACGCCGACGCCCCGACCGACAGGTCGCTACGGCGGAGCAGCTGCAGGCGGCGATCGACGCCGGGCCGCGTCGCGGCATCGCGAAGCTGCGCAGCGCGTTGGCCCGCACGACCGACCACAGCATGTCACTGCTCGAGACCGATTGGCGGGAGAACCTCAGAGAGGCGGGTCTGCCCGAGCCGGCGCTCGATGTCGAGATCCGTGGCGAACGCGGCATCCTTCTCGGCATCGCCGACGGAGCATTCGCCGAGTTCCGTGTGGCCGTCGAGGTGCACGGCGATCATCACCGCGTCTCGCGGGCGCAATGGGACCGAGACATCCAGAAGAAGTCCGACTATCGCTCAGCAGGCTGGGAGACGGTCGAGCTCACCTCCACCCACATCCGCGCGAGACCAGGGATCGACGTCGCGATGCTGCGCGCCGCACTCGAGCGGCGGGGATGGCGGCCGTGAGCTGTCGGGGCGGCGGAGCTGGCCCGGTGAAGTTGGCCCGGTGAAGTTGGCGCGGCGGAGTTGGCCCGGTGAAGTTGGCGCGGCGGAGTCGGCGGGGCGGAGTCGGCGCGGTGAAGCTGGCCCGGCGGAGTTGGCCCGGCGGAGTCGGCGCGGCGGAGTTGGCACGTGTGGTGGGTACGCGGGTGGGGATGCCGCGTGTTGCGCCCACTTCTCGAGGGCGCGAGTCACTCCACCTGCGGAGTTGGCGCGTCGCGCGGATACCTGTGCGCGGTTCCCGCGTTGAGCGCCCATTCCATCTGCGCGGGGCGCAGGACCCAACCCGCAACGCCAGGCTCGGTAGGCTGAGAGGGTGTCCGTGAACCCTGAGCTGGTCGGCCGTTCCTTTCCGCCGACCCCGCCGTACCTCGTCGGGCGCGAGAAGGTGCGCGAGTTCGCGCGCGCCGTCTTCGCGACCGATCCGCAGCATTCCGACCCCGAGGCCGCACGTGCGCTCGGCTACGCCGACGTCGTCGCGCCGCCGACCTTCGCGATGGTGATCCAAGACCTGACGCTGCAGCAGCTGCTCGCCGAGGAAGATTCGGGCATCGCGCTCGAGCGCACTGTCCACGCCGAGCAGCGCTTCCGCTACACACGCCCGATCGTCGCCGGCGACGAGCTCGTCGCCCAGCTGCAGATCACCAACGTGCGGCCGTTCGGCAAGGGCGCCATGGTCACGAGCGAAGCGCAGATCGAGGATGCCTCGGGCGCCCACGTCGTCACGGCGACCTCGGTGCTGCTGATCGGGGGTGAGGTCGCGTGAGCCCTTCGACAAGCTCAGGGACCGGGCCCACCCTGGCATCCCTCACCGTCGGCGACGTCGTCGCCGAGCGCTCGGTGCACCTCGAGCGCGAGTCGCTCGTGCGCTACGCCGGGGCATCCGGCGACTTCAACCCGATCCACTATCGCGACGACATCGCCGCCGCCGTCGGGCTGCCGGGCGTGCTCGCCCACGGCATGCTCACGATGGGCCTCGCGGTCGAGACCATCGTGCCCTGGCTCGGCGACGCCGGCCGCATCGTCGAGTACGGCGTGCGTTTCACACGCCCCGTCGTCGTCGATGCCGAGAACGGTGCCGATCTCGTCATCACGGCGAAAGTCGGCGCGATCGACGCCGACGGCGCCCGCATCGACCTGACCGCGACGTTCGGCGAGACGACCGTGCTCGGCAAGGCCCAGGTGCGCGTGCGCCTGGACGGCTGACATGCCCGAGATCACACCACTGCCGCTCGCGCAGCTGACCACGCTGCGCGCGGGCGGCACCCCCGCGCGCATGGTCGAGGCGACGACCCGCGACGAGCTGATCGGCGCGCTGCGCGATGCCTGGGGCGTCGGCGAGCCGTGGCTCGTCGTCGGCGGCGGCTCGAACCTGCTCGCGGGCGACGACGGTTTCGACGGCACGGTCGTGCTCGTGCGCACGTCAGGCATCCGACGCCTGCCCTCACCGCGCGACGGCTACACCCGCGTGCAGGTCGAGGCCGGGCACGGCTGGGACGATCTCGTCGCCTATGCCGTCGCCGAAGGGCTGTCGGGCATCGTCGCGATGTCGGGCATTCCCGGCACGGTGGGCGCCGCCCCCGTGCAGAACATCGGCGCGTACGGACAGGAGCTCGTCGAGACCCTCGTCGAGGTCGAACTGCTCGACGAGGCGACCGGCGAGGTCGAGGTCGTGCCGGCAGGCGACCTCGGGCTCGGGTTTCGCACATCGGTGCTGAAGAACCACCACGGCTCCGTCGCCGCGCGGTCTGCGGTGATCCTGTCGGTGACGCTCGAGCTGCGTGAGGTGGGCCACGGCGAGTACACCCTGAACGGCGCGCAGCTGCGCCAGGCGCTCGGGGTCGCCGAGGGGCAGCCGGTCACCCTGCAGTGGGTGCGCGACACGGTGCTCGCGATTCGCGCGACCAAGGGCATGGTGCTGGATGCCTCGGACCCCGACACGCACAGCGCCGGCTCGTTCTTCCAGAACGCGATCGTCTCGGCATCCTTCGCCCGCACTCTGCCGCCGGAGTGCCCGCGCTGGCCCATGGCGCCCGTCGTCGATGCCGTCACGGTGATCCCGCTCGATTCGTACGCCGGCCTCGTGCCCCAGCCGGTCTCGGCGCAGCCCGACGTCAAGGTCAGTGCCGCGTGGCTCATCGAGCACGCGGGCATCGGCAAAGGCTTCCGGCTGCCGCGTTCGCGCGCCGGGCTGTCGAGCAAGCACGCGCTCGCGCTGACCAATCGCGGCGGGGCGACGGCCGCCGAGCTCGCCGAGCTGGCGCGATACATCCAGCAGCGCGTGCAGAGCGAGTTCGGCCTGATCCTGCAGCCCGAGCCCGTGCTCGTCGGCGTGGAGCTGTAGCGCCATGGCATTTCTGCCCCCGGGATGGTTCGACGACGGCGCCGGTCAGCTGCGCTGGTGGGACGGCCAGGCGTGGACGGAGCACACGGCGCCGCTCGCCCCGCCCACGGCACCGCGCCCTCGACGGGTCGGGTGGTGGATCGCCGGGGGAGCCGCGGCGCTCGTCTTCGCGCTGGTGGCTGTGGTGGCCGTGGTCGGGGTCGGGACATGGGTGGGTTCGGTCCTCGACGACCGTCGAGCCGTGAGCACCGACACGACAGCCTCCGAGCCGGATCTCGCGGTCGAGGGTCTGCAAGAGGCCTTCCTGGACGGTGACTGCGATCGCATGCGCGACACGACGACACCTGCGTTCCGCAGCGACAGCGGGTGGACCGATTGCGGCGCGTTCCACGACGACGTGGCGGCTTCGTCCGAGCTGTGCGAGCCGGGCTATGAGCTGGGACCCACCGCCCTGGACGCTGCGGCGCAGCCGGCAGACACGGTCCGCATCGAGGTCATCGTCACGTGCTCGTGGAATTTCGACGAGAACGGCGATCTCGTCGACGATCCCTATACCGACCGCGTGCCCTGGGTCTATTCCCTCGTCGAGGCCGGCGGCGCGTGGCGCGTCGATGAGGCATCCGACGAACTGCAGCTTCCCGCCGTGCCCGCCGACGATTCCGAGGCGTCGGTGGCGGCGGTTGTCGCCGCGTACAACCGCGCGTGGTCCGAGGGCGACTGCGCCGGATTCATGGCGGCCACGAGCGCGTCGCTGCGAGAGCTGCTCGAGGCCGAGGATTGCGCGGCGTTCGATGCGCAGGCGCACGAGTACGCGCAGACCATGTCGAACTTCGAGGGAGCGCCGACGCGCTTCGAGCATCGCACGACGACACGGATCGACGTCCTCGATCGAGAGACGTTCGTCTGGGTGACCGACCCCGACGACCCGGCGGACAGCTGGAACTACGAGGAGTACTGGTCGTACTCCGTCGAACTCCAGGGCGGCGCGTGGGTCATCACGGACATCGCGCGCTACTGATCGCGGCGGGCGGTAAGACCGTGACCGCTCAGCCGAACAGGCGCTGCAGGCGCTGGATGCCTTCGAGCAGCTGGTCATCGCCGAGGGCGTACGACAGGCGCAGGTAGCCCGAGGGTCCGAAGGCCTCGCCGGGGACGACCGCGACCTCGGCCTGGTCGAGGATCAGGTCGGCGAGCTCGAGCGACGTGTTCGCCTGCACTCCGCCCCACGAGCGACCCAGCAGGCCGCGCACGTCGGGGTAGACGTAGAACGCGCCGAGCGGGTTCGGGACCGTGACGCCGGGGATCTTCGCCAGCTCGGCCACGATGAGCTTGCGACGGCGGTCGAACGCCTCGCGCATCTCGTCGGCCTCGGTCTGCGGCCCCGTGAGAGCTGCGAGCGCGGCGCGCTGGGCGATGTTGTTGACGTTCGAGCTCAGGTGCGACTGCAGGTTGGCGGCGACCTTGATGGCATCGGCGGGGCCGACCATCCAGCCCACGCGCCATCCCGTCATGGCGTAGGTCTTCGCGACGCCGTTCACGAGGATCGTCTGCCCGGCGACCTCGGGCACGGCCTCGACGATCGAGACGGCGCGGATGCCTTCGTACACGAGGTTCTGGTAGATCTCGTCGCTGATCACCCAGATGCCGTGCTCGAGGGCCCACTCGCCGATCGCCTTCGTCTCTTCGGGCGTATACACCGAGCCGGTGGGGTTCGAGGGCGAGACGAACACGAGCGCGGTCGTCCGGTCGGTCCGCGCGGCTTCGAGCTGCTCGACCGTCACCTTGTAGTCCTGGTCGGCGCCGGCGAAGACCTCGACCGGAACGCCGTCGGCGAGGGCGATCGCCTCGGGGTAGGTCGTCCAATACGGCGCCGGCAGCAGCACCTCGTCACCGGGGTTCACGACCGCCTGGAACGCCTGATACACCGACTGCTTGCCGCCGTTGGTGACGATGACCTGCGACGGGGAGACCTCGAGGCCCGAGTCGCGCAGCGTCTTGGCGGCGATCGCCTCGCGCAGCACGGGCAGGCCCACGGCGGGGGTGTAGCGGAAGTTCGCCGGGTCGAGCAGGGCGTGCGCCGCGGCATCCACGATGAACTGCGGCGTCGCGAAGTCGGGCTCACCGGCCGCGTACGAGATGACCGGCTTGCCCTCGGCCTTGAGAGCCTTGGCCTTGGCATCCACCTTCAGGGTCGCCGACTCGGCGATGGCGGACAGTTTCCGGGAGAGTGGAGCGCGTTCGGTCACGGCTTCCAGCGTAGTCGGCCGAGCGTTCCGAGTCAGGCTCAGCTCGCGGCGTCGGTCGTGCCGAAAAGTCCCTGGCCGTAGTGCTGCAGGGCGTCGTAGGCCTCGCCGTAGGTCGTCGGCAGCGTCGCTCCGGGATTCACGCGCTCGATGAGCAGGCCCAGCAGTCCCCGAGCGGGCGACGTGAGCGGACGCGCGCGGTGCTGGTCGACCGTGGCTTCGCTGACCGCCTCGGGGTTGGGCGGGCGCCAGAGCGCCGTGGGGGTGGGCCACGTGTACGGCTGGCGCGGGGTGTCGAGCGTCAGCGCATTGTGGATCGGTGGGGCGCCGGCGTCGCGCGCGGTCAGCGGCGCCAGCCCGTGCTGGGTCGCGAGCGTCGCGGCGAGCGATCCGTGGTGCATCTCGTCGTGGATGACCGTGCCGGCGCGCGTATAGGCACTCACGACGATGGCCGGCACGCGCAGGCCGAGGCGGTCGAACGCGAAGCCCATCTCGCCCACGCCGGAGTCGTCGGGTGGGGTGGCGGCAGGCGGAGCGACGTGGTCGAAGATACCGCCGTGCTCGTCGAAGGTCACGAGCAGCGTCGTGTTCATCGCGTTCGAGCCGGTCGTCGATGCGCTGGTGCGGATCGCGTCGTAGACGTCCTGCAGCAGCTTGTCGCCCGCGCGCACGTCGGAGATCGCGCTGTTGTCGACGCGGACGACCGTGCCGTCGTCGAGCGTCAGCTCGCCATCGCGCAGCTCGCCCCACGGCGGATGCATGTCGTTGTGGTTGAAGATCATCCGCGGCTCGATGAACGAGTAGGCGGGCAGGTTCCCACTCGCGGCGTCGGCGTAGAACTGGGTCATGTCGCGGAAGTGCGACTTCCAGTACTTCTCCAGCGCGGGTGCGTGGATGAAGCCCGTCAGCGAGACCAGCTGCGACGGGTCGTAGTAGACCCGCCACGGCAGACCCGCCTCTTCGAGCCGGTCGAAGACGGTGGGGGATGCCGGGGCATCCAGCCACTTCGCGTACGAACCGTCCGCGTGGTTGACGACGAAGCCGTGCGAGGTCGAGGCGTGGAAGAACGACCGGTTGCAGTAGGTCTGCGAGGGAACCGCCGCGAACCACCGGTCGTACACGGCGAACTCTCGCGCGAGCGTCGAGAACACCGGCAGCATCTCGGGTGCGAAACCCCCCATCGCCACGCGGAACTGCTCGGGGGTCGGCTCGTGTCCCACGGTGGCGGTGTAGTTGCGGATGTAGTCGCGGACGAAGCCGGCGCCCGTGGGCGTGGCATCGCCTGGCGGAGCGTTGAACGGAGGGTCGACGATGTCGAACAGCTGCGTGTTGACGTGCGGGTACGTCTCGCCGGGGTCGGGCTGCGGCTGCTGCATGATGCTGTCGGTCGTGCCCGTGTAGACGTGCGCCGCGATGCGGGCTCCGTCGGGGCCGAGGTTGGCGTAGTCGCCCTGCGGGATGCCGTCGAACTCGTCCCGCGACTTCTCCGCCGCGGTGTAGACGCGGCCGAGCACGTTGTCGAAGCTGCGGTTCTCGAACATCAGCACCACGACGTGGTCGAAGCCCGGCTCGCTGCGCTCGGGCAGCGGCGTGAACTCCGGCGGGTGCGCCACGCCGAGCGCACCGTCGCCACCGCGGCTGGCTGCGTAGCCGACGCCGGCGACTCCTCCGGCTGCGACGACGCTCGCGACGCCGATGCCGGTGCGGCGCAGGAACTGCCGCCGACTCGTGCCCTCGTCCGCTGCGCCCATCTGTCGAGTCTAAAAGGGCGAGCACGAGGTGAGGGGTCGGATGCCTCGGCATCCGACCCCTCAGTCCTGCGCGCGACTGCGGCTCCGCCGCACTGGTTGATCGT
>JASCPF010000028.1 GCA_029959325.1 Microbacteriaceae bacterium PS02068 | reverse complement strand
GCGCGCGATCTGCGCCACGGCAAGCGACTGCCGGGCGCCGCCCCGCGCCTCGTCGGCGCCGCCACGGCGACGCCCGCGGCGATCGATCCGGAAGGCCGCCTCGTCGGCATCGTCGAGCGGCGCGGAGGCGACGTCAAGAGCGCGATGAACATGGCGGGGGATGCCTCGTGATCCTGTGGTTCACGTATCTGCAGGTGATCGTGGCGGTCCTCGTCGGGCTCGCCGCGATCGTCGCGGGCCTGGCCGGGCGCCGCCCGGGCGATGTGACCGTCGGCGGCATGGCGCTGATCCTCGTCCTGCTGCTCGCGCAGGTGGTCATGGCGATCGTCGGCCCGATCGCGGGCAACGCTCCGCTCGGCAGCGGCCTCGAATACTGGGTCTACCTCGTCTCGGCCGTCCTGCTGCCGCCGGCCGCCGTGTTCTGGGCGCTCATCGAACGCAGTCGCTGGAGCACCGTCATCATGGGCGTCGCCGCGCTCGCCGTCGCCGTGATGGTGTGGCGCATGCAGGTGATCTGGACGACGCCGCCCCTGTGACCGAGTCGGATCACCGCGTCCGACCGCCTCGCCGGCCGAACCCGTCCGCCGAGCCCGCCGGTCGACCGCGCAGGCCAACTATCATTGACAGGTCATGTCGCCCGAGCACCGCACCCGAATGACCGGCATCGGCCGGGTTCTCGTGGTCGTGTACGCGATCATGGCGCTCGCTGCGACCGGTCGCTCGCTCGTGCAGATCGTCGAGGACTACGAGAACGCCCCCCTGGCCTACACGCTGTCGGCGGCATCCGCCCTCGTCTACGTCCTCGCGACCGTCGCTCTCGTGCTCTCGGCTCGCCGCTTCTGGTACGTGGTCGCGTGGGTGGCGATCTGCTTCGAGCTCGTCGGCGTGCTCGTCGTCGGCACGCTGAGCCTCACGCACCCCGAGCTCTTCGCCCACGATGCGACCGTGTGGTCAGGCTTCGGCTACGGCTACTTCTGGGTGCCGCTCGTGCTGCCGTTCGTCGGACTCTGGTGGCTCGTGCGGCACCGCGACGGCATCCCCGACGATACGCCCGAGCCCTCAGCCGGGGAGCGCGTGCGGGAAGGATCGAGCTGGTGATCGTCTTCCGGGATCCGACCGAGGTGCCCACCGGCTTCGGTCCGAGCGTCGTCGCGATCGGCAAGTTCGACGGCGTGCATTCGGGGCATCGCGCCGTGATCGACCGCGCGCGGGTCACCGCGACCGACGCCGATGCCCGCGTCGTCGCGGTGACGTTCGACCGCAATCCGCTGAGTCTGCTGCGCCCCGAGCTCTGCCCCGATCCGCTCTCGAGCGTCGATCAGAAGCTCGACCAGTTGGCGGATGCCGGCGTCGACGCGACCCTCGTGCTGCGCTTCGACGAGGCTCTCGCCGCACTCGAGCCGCGCGCGTTCGTCGAGCACGTGCTCGTCGATGCGCTGGGCGTGGTGACCGTCATGGTCGGCGACGACTTCCGCTTCGGGCGCGGGGGAGCGGGAGATCCTGCTCTGCTCGAACAGCTCGGAGCCGAGTTCGGCTTCGACGTCGACGTCGTCGGGGATGTGCAGGGCGGCGGCCGCCGCGTCTCGTCGACGTGGGTGCGCGATCTGCTGTCGGCGGGAGACGTCGAGGGCGCCGCACGCCTGCTCGGTCGCCCGCACACCGTGCAGGGCGAGGTCGTGCACGGACTCAAGCGCGGACGCGAGTTGGGCTTCCCGACGGCGAACCTGTCATCGGATGCCGAGGGCTTCATCCCCTCCGACGGCGTCTACGCCGGCTGGCTCGTCGATCAGGGGGCGGGCCGAGCGGGCCGAGCGGGCCGGGCGGGCCGGGCGGGTGCGCGCGAGGCATCCGATGCCGTCTCGGTCACGCGTTATCCCGCCGCCATCTCGGTCGGTACCAATCCGACGTTCGACGACGTGCACCGTCGCCAGGTCGAGGCCTACGTGCTCGACGAGACCGGTCTCGACCTCTACGGACACCGCGTGCAGATCCAGTTCACGCACCGGATCCGCGGAATGGTCGCCTTCGAGGGGATCGACGCGCTCATCGCGCAGATGGCTGACGACGTCGCGCGCGTGCGCGCGGCGCTGCGCACCTGACGTCTGCTGAGCGCGGGTGACGTGGCCCGGCCCCGCAGCCTCAGTACGAGGTCGAGTCGACGGCGCCGGTCGCCGCTTCGCCGGCATCCACGCGGCGCGCCTCGCCGAGGATCACCGCGCTGCCGCTCGTGCCCAGACGCGAGGCGCCGGCCTCGAGCATCGCGAGAGCATCGGCGTAGCTGCGGACGCCGCCGGATGCCTTGACCTGCACCCCTTCGCTGACGTTCGCGCGCATGAGGCGCACGTGCTCCACCGTGGCACCGCCACCCGCGAAGCCCGTCGACGTCTTGACGAAGGCGGCGCCGCCCTGCTCGGTGAGCCGGCTGCCGCGGGCGATCTGCTCGTCGTCGAGCAGCGCCGTCTCGAGGATGACCTTCGTGATGTGGCCGCGTGCCGCCTCGACGACCGCCGCGATGTCGGCGACGACCGCGTCGTCGAAGCCAGAGCGCAGCGCTCCGATGTTGATCACCATGTCGACCTCGGTGGCGCCGTCGGCGAGGGCCTGACGCACCTCGGCGACCTTCGCAGCCGTCGACGTGGTGCCGTGCGGAAAGCCGATCACGGTGCCGACCGCGACGCCGGTGCCCTCGAGGCGCGAGACCGCATAGGCGATGTCACTGGGGCGCACGCACACGCTGAAGACCTTCCACTCGGCGGCGATGTCGAGTTCGGCGTCGACGTCGGTGCGCGTCAGTTCCGGCTTGAGGATGGCGTGGTCGAGGGTCGCCGCGAGAGCGCGTTCAGTGATCGTGGACATCATGCCAGCGTACGCCGAGGAATACCCCAGGGGGGTATCCTGTTGGTGTCGATGTGAGCGGCGTGGGATCGCGCCGCCGGATCTCGAGGAGGACTCATGACCGAGCAGACCTATACCGTTCAGGGCATGACGTGCGCCCACTGCGCCGGAGCGGTGACCCGCGAAGTGCGTCTGGTCGACGGCGTCGGCGACGTGCGCGTCGACGTCAGCACCGGCACGCTCACGGTCGAGGCGACCGGACCGGTGTCGAGCGAGGCGATCGCCGCGGCCGTCGACGAGGCCGGCTACACCGTCGTCGCAGGACTGTGAACGCCGCGGCCCCGGTCGCGCCGCACGACGACTCGCCCCGTGCGCACGCCGTGCTCGACATCGAGGGCATGACCTGCGCGAGCTGCGTCGCCCGCGTCGAGAAGCGCCTCGGCAAGCTCGACGGCGTCGAAGCGTCCGTCAACCTCGCCACCGAGTCGGCGAAGGTCGCGTACCCGCAGGATCTCGATCCGGCAGAGCTGGTCGCGGCCGTCCGTGAAGCGGGGTACCAGGCATCTGTCCGGCGTCTGCCGACGGCGACGGTGGATGCCGCGCACGCCGACCATCACGCGCACGACGCTGCACACCACGAGCACGCGGGGCACGCCGGCCACGACCAGCACGCGAGCCACGACGAGCACGCCGGACACGTCCATGACACCGAAGACCACGCAGGGCAGACCCCGCTGCGCACCCGGCTGATCGTGAGCACCGTGCTCGCGTTGCCCGTGGTTGCGCTCGGGATGATCCCGGCGTGGCAGTTCCCGGGCTGGCAGTGGGTGTCGCTGCTCCTCGCGACGCCCGTCGTGCTGTGGGGCGGGTGGCCGTTCCACCGTGCGACGTTCGCGAATGCGCGGCACGGCGCGATGACGATGGACACCCTCATCACGCTCGGTACGGGTGCGGCGTACCTGTGGAGTCTCTGGGCGCTGATGTTCGGCACCGCCGGGCACATCGGCATGACCCACGACTCGGCGCTGTTCGGCCCCGTGCACGACCCCTCATCGCTCGTCTACTTCGAAGTCGCCTCGGCCGTCACGGTCTTCCTGCTGCTGGGCCGGTTCATCGAGCAGCGCTCGAAGCGGCGTGCCGGCGCCGCACTGCGCTCCCTCATGGAGCTGGCCGCGAAAGACGTCGAACTCGAGGACGGCACGCGGGTGGATGCCGCGCAGCTGCGCGTCGGCGATCGCTTCGTCGTGCGGCCGGGTGAGAAGGTCGCCACCGATGGCACCGTCGTCTCGGGCCACGCGTCGGTCGACGAGAGCATGCTCACCGGCGAGTCCATGCCGGTCGAGGCATCCATCGGCAGTCGCGTCACCGGCGGCACGATCGCCGCCGACGGCCGGCTGATCGTCGAGGCCACCTCTGTCGGTGACGACACGCGGCTCGCGCACCTCGCGCGGCTGGTCGAAGACGCGCAGTCGGGCAAGAGCCGTGTGCAGCGCCTGGCCGACCGTATCTCGTCGGTGTTCGTGCCGATCGTGATCGCGCTCGCGGTCGTGACACTGCTCGTATGGATGATCATCGGCGGGTTCAGCGGCGAGAGTATCGCGGCCGGCTTCACGGCCGCCGTCGCGGTGCTGATCATCGCGTGCCCCTGCGCGCTCGGTCTCGCGACGCCGATCGCGATCCTCGTCGGCACGGGCCGCGGTGCCCAGTTGGGCGTTCTGATCACCGGCCCCGAAGCACTCGAGTCGGCCCAGAAGATCGACACCGTCGTGCTCGACAAGACCGGCACGGTCACCGCCGGCGCGATGACGGTCCTGTCCATCACCACGATCGGCGACGGAGATGCCCCGCAGCTCGCGCGCCTCGTCGGTTCGCTCGAGCACGCGTCCGAACACCCGGTCGCCCGTGCGCTGGCCGCGCTCACCACAGACCCGGCGCCCGCGCTGGACTTCGCCGGATCGGCCGGGCGCGGCGTCACCGGGACGATCGACGGCCACGCCGTGTTCGCCGGGCGCCCGGCCTTCGCCGAGCAGATCGCCCGGGGCCTTCCCGCGGACGCGGCATCCGCCGTCGCCGCAGCGCAGGAGCGGGGCGCGACGGCCGTCGTCGCCGGCTGGGACGGCGTGGTGCGCGCGGTCATCGCCGTCGCCGACGAGGTGCGCCCCGACAGCGCTGAGACCGTCGCGCACCTGCGCGACATGGGCCTCGACGTCGTGTTGCTGACGGGCGACAACGAGGGTGCGGCGCGTGCCGCGGCCACCGCCGCCGGCATCTCCACCGTGATCGCGGGGGTGCTGCCCGAGGGCAAGGTCGCCGAGATCGAGCGGCTGCAGGCATCCGGTCACCGCGTTGCGATGGTCGGTGACGGCATCAACGACGCGGCGGCGCTCGCGACCGCCGACCTCGGTCTCGCGATGGGCGGGGGGACCGATGCCGCGATGCACGCGAGCGACATCGCGCTCGCCGGCAACGGGCTCGCCCCGGTCGTCACCGCGATCTCGCTGAGTCGCCGCACGATGCGCGTCATCCGCGGCAACCTCTTCTGGGCCTTCGCCTACAACGTCGCGGCGCTTCCGCTGGCCGCGCTGGGGCTGCTGAACCCGATGATCGCCGGGGCCGCGATGGCGTTCTCGAGCGTCTTCGTGGTGCTGAACTCGCTGCGCCTGCGCTCCGCGCGCTGACAACCCGGGTGGCGCCCGCGGCGCGGGCTCTACGGCCGCGCCGCGGGATCCGCTAGAATGGATGCCGAGGACGCCGCTCCGTCCGTCGCCGCAGCTCGCAGAAGCGAGTACCCGCAGCCGGAAGAGCAGCACTCGTGCAATCCCTTGCATTCCCCCGTGGCACCCGCCGCGGAGCCCCGCCCGGCCGATCCGCGCATCTCGCGCACGTTCGGCACCCCGCCGGTCACCGCCGGCATTCCCGCTCAGGAGGAGCATGCCGCCCACGGCATCCACTGCCCCCGCCCGCCGACGCAGCTCATCGAGCCTCGCCTCCTCGGGCCGCGGCTCTTCGGCACGTCGCGACGACGACGCGCCCCTCATCCCGATTCTCGCGCGCAAGGTGCGCGAGGTCGAGGCGAAAGCCCAGCGCGGCAAGCTGGGCCCCACCAACCGTGTGAAGTTCCAGGTGATCGCGTTCCTCGTGCGCGAAGAGCGCGCTCGCGTCAAGACCGACGAGGCCGTGCCCGTCGCCGCGCGTGCCGAACTGCTCAAGCGCCTCGACGGCGTTGCGACGATCCTCGCGAAGACGGCGGCCCGCGACACGTCGCTGATCCAGCTGCTCGAGGTCGACGCCGCCACCTCGCCGGTCGCCAAGCGCATGCGCCGCGACTGGCTGCTCGAGTCGGGTGCCGAGCTCGCCGAGGACGAGCTGATCATCACCGACGTCGCACCCGTGCAGACCCCCGTCGTGCCGGCCGCGCTCGCCCAGCGTCAGGTGATCCCGCCGCAGATCGACGCGCGCCGCGAGTCGAACCCGTTCCTCGCGCCCGACGTGGCGCTGCGCGCCCCGGCATCCACCGCGCGCCGCCGCCTCGACGGCTGGGAGCTCATGGGCCCGCTGTACAAGGCGTTCGAGACCGGCGCCGGCGGCGGATCTGCCTCGATGGAGCTGCCGGCGGTGCCCGAGTTCGACCGGCTCTCTCCCAAGGGGCTCGAGATCATGCCGCACCAGTCGCGGTTCCTCGAGGCGGTGCGTGAAGGTCACCGCTCGTTCCTGCTGGCCGACGAGCCAGGCCTCGGCAAGACCGCCGAGTCCGTGCTCGCGGCCTCCGTCGCGAACGCCTACCCGCTGCTCGCGGTCGTCCCGAACGTCGTGAAGATGAACTGGGCGCGCGAGGTCGAGCGGTGGACTCCGCAGCGCCGCGCGACGGTCATCCACGGCGACGGCGACCACGTCGATGCCTTCGCCGACGTGTTCATCGTCAACTACGAGGTGCTCGACCGCCACCTGTCGTGGCTCGGCTCGCTGGGGCTTCGGGGCATGGTCGTCGACGAGGCGCACTTCATCAAGAACCTCGGCTCGCAGCGCTCGCAGAACGTGCTCGCGCTCGGCGCACGCATCCGCGAGCAGGTCCGCGATCCGCTCATGCTCGCCCTCACCGGCACGCCGCTGATCAACGACGTCGAAGACTTCGACGCGATCTGGCGCTTCCTCGGCTGGACCAACGGCGAGAAGCCGGGCCCCGAGCTCATGGAGAAGCTGGATGCCACGGGCTTCACCCCCGCCGACAAGGGCTTCTACCCCGAAGCGCGCGACGCGGTGATCTCGATGGGCATCGTGCGCCGCAAGAAGAAGGATGTCGCCGCCGACCTGCCCGACAAGCTGATCGCCGATCTGCCCGTCGAGCTCGACGACGAGTACGGCCGGTCGATCCGCGCCGCCGAGCGCGAGCTGGGTGAGCGCCTCGCCGCGAAGTACCGCCGCATCATCGAGGCGCGCGGCGACACGGTCGTCCGCGGCGAGGCCGACGACGACATCGTGCGTCTCGTGGCGCACGGCGAGCTCGAGGATGCCAAGGCCGCCGGCACCGGCGCTGACAACGTCTTCACGATGGTCCGCAAGATCGGTCAGGCCAAGGCGCTGCTCGCGGCGGACTACACCGTGCAGCTGCAGCGCTCGGTCGGCAAGGTCGTGTTCTTCGCGAAGCACATCGATGTGATGGATGCCGCCGAGGAGCACTTCGCGGCAGCGGGCCTGCGCACCGTGTCGATCCGCGGCGACCAGTCGACGCCCGCGCGCCAGCACGCGATCGACGCCTTCAACGAGGAGGCCGATGTCGCCGTCGCGGTCTGCTCGCTGACCGCAGCGGGCGTCGGACTGAACCTGCAAGCGGCATCCAACGTCGTCCTCGCGGAGCTCTCGTGGACCGCCGCCGAGCAGACGCAGGCGATCGACCGCGTGCACCGCATCGGTCAGGACGAGCCGGTCACCGCGTGGCGGATCATCGCCGCGCACACGATCGACACGAAGATCGCCGAGCTGATCGACTCGAAGCAGTCGCTCGCCGCGCGCGCCCTCGACGGCGAGCAGGTCGACCCGGCCTCGAGCGACTCGGTGCAGATGTCGGCGCTCATGCACCTGCTGCGGCAGGCGCTCGGCGCGGCCTGACGACCCGCTCGCGACGCAAGCCGCACCGGCCCCGCCGTTATCGACGGCGGGGCCGGTGGCATGTGCGCGGCATCCGGCGATAGTGTCGGGGGTGGCAGCGTCGCCAGCTTCACTTCCCGACACCGAAGGATCCCCACATGAAGATCGGCATCCTCACTTCAGGCGGAGACTGCCCCGGCCTGAACGCCGTCATCCGCGGCGTCGTGCTCAAGGGCACGACGAACTACAACATCGAGTTCGTGGGCATCCGCGACGGCTGGCGCGGCGTCGTCGAGGGAGACTTCTTCCCGCTCACGCGACACGAGGTCAAGGGCCTCTCCAAAGTCGGCGGCACGATCCTCGGCACCTCGCGCACGAACCCCTACGAGGGTCCGCGCGGCGGCGCCGAGAACATCAAGGCGACCCTCTACGGTCACCACATCGACGGGATCATCGCGATCGGCGGCGAGGGCACCCTCGCGGCGGCGAACCGGCTGTTCAACGACGGCATCAACGTCATGGGTGTGCCGAAGACGATCGACAACGACCTGCGAGCGACCGACTACTCGTTCGGCTTCGACACGGCCGTGAACATCGCGACGGATGCCATGGACCGCCTGCGCACCACCGGCGACTCGCACCAGCGCTGCATGGTCGCCGAGGTCATGGGCCGTCACGTGGGCTGGATCGCCCTGCACTCGGGCATCGCCGCGGGCGCGCACGTCATCTGCATCCCCGAGGTGCCGATGTCGATCGATGAGATCGTCGCGCAGGTGACCAAGGCGCACGACCGCGGGCGCGCGCCGCTCATCGTCGTGTCGGAAGGCTTCACCCTCACCGGCATGGAAGAGGCCTACAGCGACAAGGGACTCGACGCGTTCAACCGCCCCCGCCTCGGCGGCATCAGCGAGGTGCTCGCGCCCGAGATCGAGCGCCGCACCGGCATCGAGACCCGCGCCACAGTGCTCGGGCACATCCAGCGCGGCGGCTCGCCGTCGGCGTTCGACCGCGTGCTCGCGACGCGCCTCGGGCTGCACGCAGCCGATGCCGTCGCCGAAGGTGCGTGGGGCCAGATGGTCTCGATGCAGGGCACCGACATCGTGCGCGTGCCCTTCGCCGACGCCCTCGGCGAGCTCAACACCGTGCCGATCTACCGCTACGAAGAGGCCGCCGCCCTCTTCGGCTGAGGCCGGTCGCCGCGGCCGTGGCTGCGTGCCGCGCGAAGTGGGCGCGACGCGCGGCTACGCGGGCTCGGTTCCCGCGTGTTGCGCCCACTTCTTGATCTGGCTCGCTCGCGACCCGCGTGAAGTTGGCGGGTCGCGCGGCTACCCCGAGCCGGTTCCCGCGTGTTGCGCCCACCTCGGCGTCGCGGCGCCGCCTACGCCTCGGCGAGGCCGAGCACGTCGAGCAGCCACGCGAGCTCGAACGCCCGCTGGTGCCACGAGTTGTAGCGGCCCGACACGCCGCCGTGGCCGGCGACCATCTCGCATTTGAGCAGGGCATCGGCCCCGACGGTGCGCAGGCGCGCGACCCACTTGGCGGGCTCGACGTAGTACACGCGCGTGTCGTTGAGCGACGTCGTGGCGAGGATCCGCGGATACTCGACCCCGGGGCGCACGTTCTCGTACGGCGTGTACGACTTCATGTACTCGTACACCGACGCGTCGTGCAGCGGATCGCCCCACTCGTCCCACTCGATCACGGTGAGCGGCAGGGACGGATCGAGGATCGTCGTCAAGGCATCCACGAAGGGCACGTCGGCCAGGATGCCGGCGAACAGCTCGGGCGCGAGGTTCGCGACGGCGCCCATCAGCAGACCGCCTGCCGAGCCGCCTTCGGCGACCAGCTGGGCGGGTGTCGTGATGCCGGATGCCACGAGGTGCTCGGCCACGGCGACGAAGTCGGTGAAGGTGTTGCGCTTGTGCTGCATCTTCCCGTCTTCGTACCACTGGCGGCCCATCTCGCCGCCGCCGCGCACGTGCGCGATCGCGAACACGACGCCGCGGTCGAGCATCGACAGGCGCGCCACCGAGAACCCCGGTTCGATCGAGTGCTCGTACGAGCCGTAGCCGTACAGGTGCACCGGCCGGGGGCCACCAGCGGCGCCGCCCGCCTCGCCCGCGCCGGGCTCGCCGAACGACCGCTTCCACACGAGCGACACGGGCACACGCGTGCCATCCGGAGCGAGCGCCCAGTCGCGCCGCTGCGCGTAGTCGTCGGGGGAATACCCGCCGAGCACGGGCTGGCGCTTGCGCAGCAGGAACTCGCCGGTGGCGACCACGTAGTCGTAGACGGTGCCGGGTGTCACGAACGAGCCGAACCCGAGGCGCACGACCGGCGGCGCCCACTCGGGGTTGCCCGCGGCGCCGGCCGCGTAGAGGTCTTCGTCGAACGACAGCTCGTCGACGGCGCCGGTGTCGTAGGACAGGATGCCCATCCGCGCGAGCCCGTCGCGGCGATACGACACGACACCCCAGTCGCGGAAGGCCGAGACGTCCAGCAAGCGACGCCCGGGCACATGCGGCAGCACGACGGTGCGGGGTCCGGTCGGGTCGGATGCCGCCACCCGCACCACCTCGAAGTCGAGTGCCCCGTCGTTGTGCAGGATATACAGCACGTCTTCGCCGCCCACGATCGTGTGCGTGGCGGAATACTCGACGCCGTCGCGGCGCGGCCAGATCGAGCGCGGCTCGGCGCGCAGGTCGGATGCCGGCACGAGGAACTCCTCGGTGGTGATCGACGACCCGACCTCGATCACGAGGTAGCGCTCGCTGCGCGTGAAGCCGGCGCCGACCCAGTACCGCTCGTCGCTCTCGTGGAAGAGTTGCACGTCGGCCGAGGCATCCGTGCCCACTTCGTGCAGCCAGACGGTGTCGGGGCGCCAGGCATCGTCGACCGTCGTGTAGACGACGAACCGGCCGTCGGGCGAGAAGCAGGCGCCCGACGACGTGTTCTCGACGACATCCACGAGGTCTTCACCGGTGATGAGGTCGCGGACGCGCAGCGTGTAGCGCTCGTCGCCCTCGGTGTCGACGCCGTACAGCAGCCGCGTGCCGTCGGTCGAGACGTCGAAGCTGCCGAGGGAGAAGAACTCGTGGCCCTCGGCTTCGACGTTGCCGTCGAGCAGCACGACCTCGCCGGGCACCGCGGTGCCGGGCTCGAGGGCCGGGGGAGTCCAGTCGTCCGGTGAGGCCAGCGGTGCACGGCAGTGGATGCCGTACTGCTGACCCTCGACGGTGCGGCCGTAGTACCACCACGCGCCCTGGCGGGTCGGCACCGACAGATCGGTCTCGAGCGTGCGCGAGCGGATCTCGTCGAAGATCCGCTGCCGCAGCGGGGCGAGATGCGCGGTGCGCTCTTCGGTGTAGGCGTTCTCCGCCTCGAGGTGCGCGATGACCTCGGGGTCATCCTTGGCGCGCAGCCATTCGTAGTCGTCGACGACGGCGTCGCCGTGATGCGTGCGGGAGGTCGGTCGGGCGGCCGCGATGGGGCCGCCGTGGAGGGCGCTGCTCACGCCTCCACGCTAGTCGACCGTGCCACAGGTCGGCTGTTCTGTGGAAGCGGGCGGAGTGTGCGAGGATTTGCGTGGTCCGGTTGCCGGAACATGAACCCACGGTGAACTGTTCGTTCGCACCGCCGATTCGCATCGGCTCCCTTCATTCGAATTCGACGGAAAGCGAACTGTGGAAACCGCTGCCCTCATCGTCGTGCTGGTGATCGCGCTCGCGCTGTTCTTCGACTTCACCAACGGCTTCCATGACACCGCCAACGCGATGGCGACGCCGATCGCGACCGGGGCGCTGAAGCCCAAAGTCGCCGTCATGCTCGCGGCGGGCTTGAACCTCGTCGGCGCCTTCCTGTCGACCGAGGTCTCCAAGACGATCTCGCACGGCATCATCCGCGAAGACCAGATCTCGGCACAGGGCTTTCTGCCGATCATCTTCGCCGGCCTCATCGGCGCCATCACCTGGAACATGCTCACGTGGCTGCTGGGCCTGCCCTCGAGCTCATCGCACGCCCTGTTCGGCGGCTTGATCGGCGCCACGCTCGTCGGGGCCAGCGCACAGGCGATCGACTTCGGCATGGTGCTCAGCAAGGTCGTGCTGCCCGCGCTCATCGCCCCGTTCACGGCGGGCGTCATCGCGTTCCTCGTGACGCGACTGGCCTACGGCATCACTCGGCGCTACGACAACAAGCCCGACGGGCGCGACGGCTTCCGCTGGGGCCAGATCTTCACGTCGTCGCTGGTCGCGCTCTCGCACGGCACCAACGATGCGCAGAAGACGATGGGCGTGATCACGCTCGCGCTGATCCTGGTCGGCTGGCAGAGCGCAGACCAGGCCGATCCGCACCTCTGGGTCATCGTCGCGTGCGCTTTCGCGATCGCTCTCGGCACCTACATGGGCGGGTGGCGCATCATCCGCACCCTGGGCAAGGGCCTGACCGACGTCAAGCCCGCGCAGGGATTCTCTGCGGAGACCTCGACGGCGGCCACGATCCTGGCATCCAGCGCCCTCGGCTTCGCCCTGTCGACGACCCAGGTCGCGTCGGGCTCCGTCATCGGCTCGGGGCTCGGCCGCCGCGGATCCACGGTCCGCTGGCGCACGGTCGGCCGCATCGCCATCGGCTGGGTGCTGACCCTGCCCGCATCGGGTGCGGTCGGCGCGTTCGCGGCGCTGTTCGTGGTGTGGTTCGGCGGCTGGGGCATCCTGATCGATGCGATCCTCGCGGTCGCGATCATCGTCGGCCTGTTCCTGCGCTCGCGGCGCAACCACGTCGACTCGTCCAACGCGATGAGCGAGGTGGCCGATTCGGGCCTCGCCGTCAAGGTGCCGCGCAAGGCCCCGCCAACTCGCCGCCAGCGTGCGATCGCGCGGAAGGAACAGCAACGATGAATGTCCAGATCGACTGGATCGCGTTCGTGCAGGTCTTCGCCGCGGCGCTCGCCGGATCGCTCCTCGTCGTCGGCTTCTACGCGATCGGGCTGCGACTGCTCGTACGCGCGGGGCGGGCGCCCGTCGTCGCGCCGGCCGAGTTCACCGACGCCATCACGGTCGTGACCGAGAAGGAAACCCAGAAGGCCATGAAGGCCGCCGTCAAAGCAGCGCGCAAGAGCCCGCTGACCGACGGCCAGAAGAACCTCGCCCTGGTCCTGGCCTACGGATCTTTCGGGCTGTCGGGCCTCGCGGTGCTCGGCGGTCTGGCTCTCATCGTCATCAAGTGAGTCGAGGGGGCCGGCTCCGGGCTGAGCCAGCGCGAAGACCGAGACCCGCCGCCGTCCCACCCTCGGCCTAGGCTGGACGCATGGTCTCCTCGGTGTCGTTCGGCCAGCACCCGCCCGCGCGGCGGGTGATCGTGCACCTCAGCGACACGCACCTGCTCGCCGGCAACCGGCCGCTCGGCGGTCGCTACGACACGGGGGCGAATCTCACCGCGACGCTCCGCGCCATCGAGCGCACGGGCGTGCGCCCCGACGCCATCGTGTTCACGGGCGATCTCACCGACCTCGGCGAGCCCGAGGCCTACGCCGCCCTGCGCGCCGAGGTCGAGCCGTTCGCCGAGCGTCTCGGGGCGCCGCTCGTCTGGGTCGCCGGCAACCACGACGAGCGGCCGGCGCTGCGCGCGGGGCTGCTCGACGCCGCGCCGACGCAGGATCCCGTCACGAGCGTGCACGATCTCGGCGGCCTGCGGCTGATCGCCCTCGATTCGACCGTGCCGGGCTGGCATCACGGCGACCTCGACGCCGACCAGCTCGCGTGGCTGCGAGGCATCCTCGCGTCACCGGCGCCACTCGGCACGATCCTCGCGCTGCATCATCCGCCGCTGCCGAGCCACATCCCGTTCTTCGACATCCTCGAGCTGCGTCACCAGCGCGAATTCGCCGACGTCATCGCCGGCACCGACGTGCGGGCGATCCTCGCCGGTCACCTGCACTACTCGACGGCGGGCACGTTTGCCGGGGTGCCGGTCAGCGTCGCCGCCGCGACCTGCTACACGATGAACCTGCAGCGCCGGCCCGCAGAGGTCAACGGCATGGATGCCGGGCAGTCGTTCCATCTCGTGCACGTCTACGACGACACGATCACTCACGCGGTGGTGCCGGTAGGGGATGCCGAGACGGCCGACTTCTTCACCCCCGAGTGGCTTGCCGCGATGGCGGCGCTGACGCCGCAGCAGCGTCTCGAGGCGTTCTCGCGCAAGCGCTGAGCCTCGCGACGGCATCCTTCGCTCAGCCGCGCTTGACTTCGAGTGCGCTCGAAGTTCTACCGTGGGCTCATGACCCTCATCCACGACGGCGCATCGATCGCCGAGGCGGCCGCGGCGACCGGCGTCTCGACGCATACGCTGCGCTACTACGAACGTGCCGGCCTCATGCTGACGCCCGTCGACCGCGCCTCGTCGTCGCACCGCCGCTACTCAGACGCCGACATCGGCTGGGTGCAGTTCCTCACTCGGCTGCGCTGGACAGGCATGCCGATCGCGGTGATGCGGCGCTACACCGAGCTCGTCCGCGAGGGCGAGGCGACCGTCGCGCAGCGCCGCGAGCTGCTCGTGACCCACCGCGCGGCGGTGCGTGCGCAACTCGCCGAGATCACCGCGAGCCTCACGGCCATCGACCACAAGATCGACCTCTACGACAAGAAGGTATCCGCATGAAGAACATCACTCTCGGCGCGGCCGGCCCCACCGTCGGGCGCCTGGGCCTCGGCCTCATGGGCATCAGCGCGTTCTATACCGGCGCCGGATCCGACGACGCCGGCGGCGCCCGCACGATCCTCGGCGCGCTCGACCGCGGCGTCACGCTGCTCGACACCGCGGAAATGTACGGCCCGTACCTCAACGAGGAACTTCTGGGCCAGACACTCGCAGAGTCGGGCCGACGCGACGAGGCGGTGATCGCGACGAAGTTCGGGACGATCCGGCACGCGGCCGGCGGCGAACGCGGGCTGGACGGCTCGCCCGCGAACGTGCGCACCTCGGTCGAAGGCTCGCTGCGGCGACTGCGCACCGATCGGATCGACCTGTACTACCAGCACCGGATGGATCCGGGCACGCCGATCGAAGACACCGTCGGCGCCCTCGCCGAGCTGGTCGTCGAGGGCAAGATCCGCGGGTACGGGCTGTCAGAGGCATCCGTCGCCACGATCCGCCGCGCACACGCGGTGCATCCCGTGACCGCAGTGCAGACCGAGTACTCGCTGTGGACGCGCGATCCCGAGGCCGAGCTGCTGCCGGCGCTGCGCGAACTCGGCATCGGCTTCGTCCCGTACTCACCGCTCGGTCGCGGCTTCCTGACAGGGGCGATCCGGTCGGTCGATGCGCTCGACGAGCAGGACTTCCGGCGCGGGAACCCGCGGTTCGCCGGGAGTGCACTGGATGCCAACCTCGCGATCGTCGAGGTCATCGAGCGTGTCGCGGCCGACGCCGAGGCCACACCCGCGCAGGTCGCGCTCGCGTGGCTGGTGGCGCAGGGCGAGGACATCGCGCCGATCCCCGGCACGCGACGACTCGAACGGCTCGAAGAGAACATCGGCGCCGATGCGCTCGTGCTCACCGCCGAGCAGCTCGCCGCGCTGGAGGAGATCGCGGCACCCGTGGGTGACCGCTACGCCGACATGTCGACGGTCAATCGCTGATCACCACGGCGGACGCTCCCCGCGTCACGTTGTACGCGATGTACAGCGGGACGCGGGGTGTCGGGGGTTAGGCTCGGAGAGACCTTCCGAGTAGACGAACCCACAAGGACTGCACTCATGGCACAGGACGCAACGACGCGCACCGAGACCGATTCGCTGGGATCCCTGGAGATCCCCGCCGATGCCTACTGGGGCATCCACACCGCCCGGGCTCTGGAGAACTTCCCGATCTCCATGCGGCCCATCTCGGTCTACCGCGACCTCGTCAACGCGCTGGCGATGGTCAAGCAGGCCTCAGCTCGCGCCAACCGTGAGATCGGCGTGCTCGATCCCGAGCGCGCCGACCTCATCGACCGGGCTTCGCAGCGCGTGATCGACGGCGAGTTCCACGATCAGTTCGTCGTCGGCGTCGTGCAGGGCGGCGCCGGCACCTCGACCAACATGAACGCCAACGAGGTCATCACCAACATCGCGCTCGAGATGGCGGGCCACGAGAAGGGTGACTACGCCTACCTCTCACCCATCGACCACACCAACCGCTCGCAGTCGACGAACGACGTGTACCCGACAGCCGTGAAGATCGGGCTCAGCCTCGACCTCGTCTCGCTGCTGGAAGAGCTCGACCTGCTGAAGCAGTCGTTCATGGCGAAGGCGGTCGAGTTCCACGACATCCTGAAGATCGGCCGCACGCAGCTGCAGGATGCCGTGCCGATGACCCTCGGGCAAGAGTTCCACGGCTTCGCGACGACGCTCGGCTACGACTACCAGCGCCTGAACGAGAACGCCAACCTGATGTTCGAGATCAACATGGGCGCCACCGCCATCGGCACGGGCATCACGACGAATCCCGCCTATGCGCCCGCGGTGCTGCGCCACCTGCGCGAGATCACGGGGCTCGACCTCGCAACCGCCGACGACCTCGTCGAGGCGACGAGCGACACCGGCTCGTTCATGTCGTTCTCGTCGACGCTCAAGCGCAACGCGATGAAGCTCTCGAAGATCTGCAACGACCTGCGGCTTCTCTCATCCGGTCCGCAGGCGGGCCTCGGCGAGATCAACCTGCCGGCGCGTCAGGCGGGGTCGTCGATCATGCCCGGCAAGGTCAACCCGGTCGTCCCCGAGGTCGTGAACCAGGTCGCCTTCTCCGTGGCCGGCGCCGACCTCACGGTCACGATGGCCAGCGAAGCAGGCCAGCTGCAGCTCAACGCCTTCGAGCCGATCATCGCGCACTCGATCTTCCAGTCGATCACCTGGATGCGCCGCGCGATGCGGACGCTGCGCATCAACTGCGTCGACGGCATCACGGCGAACCGCGAGCGGCTCGGCGCGATGGTCGGGTCGTCGGTCGGAGTGGTGACGGCACTGACGCCGTTCATCGGCTACGCGGCATCCGCAGCTCTGGCGAAGACCGCGCTGCTCACGCACCGCAACGTCGGCGACCTCGTCGTCGAGGCCGGTCTCATGACCCGTGCAGAGGTCGACAAGCAGCTCTCGCCCGCACGGCTGTCGGGGCTCGAGACCATCACGCAGGCGATCCCGATCATCCAGCCGGCCGAGAACCTCGTCGAGAGCTGACGGCGCGGGGGTTTTGCCAGGGCCGCTCAGCCCGCTAGCGTCGGTGGGGCCGGAACGACCGGCGCGATCCCCGCACCACAGGAGACCGACATGACCGATCCCCAGAACCCCGCCGCGCAGCAGCCGACGCCGCCCGCGCCCTCCACACCTCCCGCGGCGCCCGCGTACGGTGAGTACGCCGCGTCGACGCCTCCGGCGGCGCCCGCCTACCAGCAGCCGGCCGCTCCGGCCTATCAGCAGCCCGCGTACGCCGCTCCCGCCTATGACAGCGGCGCGCCCGCGCCCGCGCCCGCGCCCGGCAAGACGCTGGGCATCGTCGCACTCGTGCTGGCGATCGTTCCGGTCGGCCTCCAGATCGTCGGGCTCATCCTCGGCATCGTCGCGTTGGTGCAGAGCAAGAAGGCGGGCCGCAAGAACGGCATCGCCCTGGCCGCGATCATCGTGAGCAGCGTGCTGCTCGTCCTGACGATCATCGTCATCATCCTGGCCGTCGTCGCGTGGAACGCGGTGGGCGGCGCCGACCTCGTCAACCAGGTCAACGCGTGCATCAGCGACCCCAGCGGAACCGTGGTCGTCAATGGCATCACGATGTCCTGCGAGGAAGTCCTCGAGCAGTCGGGTCGTTGATCAGCGCGCGCTGACGTCAGTCCTTTGCGAAGGTGCGAGCCCGTTCGGGTTCGCACCTTCGTGCGTGTAGCGGGGCGCCCAGGCATCCTGCACCCAGGGTTCACGTGGCGAAGTGGGCGCGTGTGGTGGGTATGCCTCGCCGATACCCGCAGCATGCGCCAACGCGCGCTCCGAGGTGTTCGCCGCCGGGCTTGCGCGACGAAGTGGGCGTGTGTGGTGGGTATGCCAAGTGGATTCCCGCGTAACGCGCCACCTTCTCTGCGGCGTGACACTCGCCCCGTGGCGAAGTGGGCGCGTGTGGCGGGTATGCCAAGTGGATTCCCACGGCATGCGCCAACTCCTGCGCGCGCCGCGCCGCGCGCGTGGAAGCTCAGCCCAGCACGCGGCAGTGGGTCGTGAGGGCGCCGATGCCGTCGACGCCGACCGTCACGGTCGAACGGTCGCGCAGGAAGATCTGCGGGTCGCGCGAGTAGCCGGCGCCGCCGGGGCTTCCGGTCGAGATGAGCGTCCCGGGCAGCAGCGTCGCCGAGCGCGAGAGGCTCGACACGAGGGTCGCGACCGAGCGGATCATCTGGCCCGTCGAGGCATCCTGCACCGTCTGTCCGTCGACGACGGCCCAGATGTGCAGGTCCTGCGGGTCGGGGATCTCGTCGGCCGTCACGACGAACGGCCCGTTCGGCGTGAACCCGTCGAACGACTTGCACCGCGACCACTGCGCCTCGGCGAACTGGATGTCGCGTGCGGTGATGTCGTTCACGACCGTGTAGCCCCAGACGTGCGACAGGCCGTTCTCGGGCGTCACGTCCTTCGCGGCGCGGCCGATGATGACGCCCAGCTCGGCCTCGTAGTCGACCGACTCGCTGAGCGTCCGCGGCCAGGTCGTCGTCGCTTCGTGCGCCGACAGCGAGTTCGGCCAGAGCACGAACACCGTCGGCGCGATGTCGGCCTTGAGCCCGAGTTCGCTCGAGTGCGCGGCGTAGTTGAGACCGATCGCGAGCACGATCGGCGGAGCGGGAACGGCCGGTCCGAAGGTGATCCGATCGAGCGGGATGCCCGTGACCCCCGCCGCGGCGTCGCGCACGCGGGCCAGCAGCTCGTCGCCGCCGTCGATGAGCGGTTGCAGGGTGCGCGGCGCGCCCTCGAAGAGCTGCGAGACGAGGATCGCGGCGTCGCCGTCGATCACGGCGAGCTCGAGATCGTGCGATTCGGGCAGGCGGACGTGGGCGAAACGCATTCGTCCAGGCTAACGTGCGCGCTGCACCTAGGCTGAACGCCATGACTGACCTGCCGCTTCTGGCGCAGCCACCCCGCGACCTGCCGCCCACCCCGCCGGTGACGTCGCCCGTCGTGCAGGGTGTGCCGACGCCGCCGCGCCGCGGGCGCAGCGCTCCGATCTGGCTGTTCGCGGTGCTGCTGGTCCTGCTGCTCGCTCTCGTCGCGTATCTGCTGACGTATCTCGGCGTCGTGGCGTCGATCGTGGGCATGGTGCTCGCACTGGTTCCGCTGACCGGGGTGCTGTTCGCCGTTCGCATCGCCGACCGCTGGGAACCCGAGCCCCGCTCGCTCGTGATCCTCGCGGTGGCTTGGGGCGGCATCGCCGCCGTCGCGATCGCGCTCGGGGTCGACATCCTGCTGCAGGCGCTCATCCCCGGGTCGCCCGACGATCCGCTGCGCGATGCCCTCTCGTCGGTCGTGCAGGCACCGCTGGTGGAAGAGTTCGCGAAGGGTCTGGGCGTGTTCCTCATCTTCGTGTTCGCGCGCCGCGCCTTCGACGGACCGGTCGACGGCGTCGTCTACGGCGCGCTCGTCGGCGCCGGGTTCGCGTTCACCGAGAACATCCTCTACTTCGCGACGAGCCTCATCGAGGGCGGGCCCTCCGAGACGGCGTTCACATTCGTGCTGCGGGGCATCCTCTCGCCGTTCGCGCACGTGATGTTCACGGCCGTCACCGGCTACGCCATCGGCCGCGCCGCCCGATCGGGCGCAGGCCCGCGCGGTGCTGCCGGCGCGGGACTCGTGGGCATGCTGTGCGCCGCCGCCCTGCACGCGATCTGGAACGGGTCTGCGCAGTTCTCCGACTTCTTCCACCTGTACGTCACCTTGCAGATCCCGCTCTTCCTCGCCTTCGTGCTCGGGTTCATCGCGCTGCGTCGCGAAGAGGCACGCCTCACGCGAGAACGCCTGGGCGAGTATGCCCGTGCCGGGTGGTTCACGCAGAGCGAGGTCGAGATGCTCGCCACCGGGGCAGGTCGCCGCCGGGCGATCGCGTGGGCGCGGTCGCTGCCAGGTGACCGATCGCGCGTCATGAAGGCGTTCATCGCGGATGCCACGGCGCTCGCCGCGGCGCGCCAGCGCACGCGCACAGGGCGCGACCCGCGGTCGACCCAGGACGAGCAGATCTACCTGGCGCGCGCCACGGCGGCGCGCGCGGCGCTGTTCGCCGCCTGACTCCCGTCGGATGAGGCTCTTGACACCCGCCTCACACCGCGGCCACAATGACACAACAGACCAGCTCAGCGCTCGGGAGACTCGCCGGCATCGCCGCGGCCCCGGGCGCTGAGTTTATGTTCGGGGATGCCCGTGCCGCCGCCATCCGCACAGGCATCCATGCTTGGATGGATCTCATGACTGCAGAGCGCACCAAGCCCGAATTCGATGCCCCCGTCGGCCCCGCACCCGAAGAGCTCGTCATCCGCGACATCGTCGTGGGCGATGGCGACGAGGCGAAGCCGGGCGACACCGTCACCGTGCACTACGCCGGCGTCGAGTACGAATCCGGCGAAGAGTTCGACTCGTCGTGGGGTCGGGGCGAGTCGATCCAGTTCCCGTTGCGCGGCCTGATCCAGGGCTGGCAGGACGGCATCCCGGGCATGAAGGTCGGCGGCCGTCGCGAGCTCGTCATCCCGCCCCACCTGGCCTACGGCCCCGCCGGAGGGCACTTCCTCGGCGGCAAGACGCTGATCTTCATCATCGACCTGCTGAAGGTCGGCTGACATTTTCTGAGACCGTGAGGGGCGGATGCTGAGGTATCCGCCCCTCGTCTTCTCCGCAGAGAATTTTTGCATTCGCAGGAATAGAACTGTTCGGGCGGCGTTGCACCCCGCAGACCGTTCCCCACTTCTCGAAGGATTGACATGACCACCACCACCACTGTTGACGTTCCCGGTTACAAGGCAGGCACCTGGGTGCTCGACCCCTCGCACAGCGAGGTCACCTTCTCTGTCCGTCACATGATGATCTCGAAGGTCCGCGGCGTGTTCGGCCTGAAGAGCGCCACGATCGAGGCGCCCGAGAACCCGCTCGAGGCGAAGGTCACCGCATCGGTCGACGCCGCGTCGATCGACACGAAGGACGAGGGTCGCGACACGCACCTGCGCTCGGCCGACTTCTTCGACGTCGAGACCTACCCGACGATCGACTTCGTCTCGACCGGCGTGCGCTACGAGGGCGGCGACTTCCTCGTGGACGGCGACCTGACCATGCACGGCGTCACCAAGCCCGTCACGTTCGAGCTCGAGTTCGGCGGCTTCGGCACCGACCCGTGGGGCAACTACAAGGCCGGCGCGACGGCGAAGACCGTCGTCAACCGCGAGGACTTCGGTCTGACGTGGAACGCCGCACTCGAGACCGGCGGCGTGCTCGTCGGCAAGGACGTCACCATCACGCTCGACCTGCAGGGCTCGATCCAGGCCTGACCGGCCCAGCGGTGCAACGGGGTGGATGCGGCGGTCGCTGCATCCACCCGGTCGCTTTTCCCACCGGAGTCAGAGCCGCGGTGAGAGCGCCCGCAGGGTGACGAGCGCCCACGTCCGGAACGGTCGCCACCGGTCGGCGACGGCGGCGAGTTCGGCGTTCGTCGGTGCGTGGTCGAAGCCGTAGAGCTCCTGCACGGCGGATCGCGTGTGGTTCTCTTCCGTCGACAGCACGTCGGTCAGACCGCAGGCGCGGATGACGATGAGCGCGCTGTAGAACGGGCCGATGCCCGGGAGCTGCTGCAGGTCGATCATCGCCTCGTCGGGGGTCATGGCGGTCAGTCGCTCGACATCGAGCTTCCCTGCCAGGGCCGCCTCGGCGATCGCGTGCAGCCGCGGCATCCGGTCCGCCGGGAGCCCAGGGAAATCGTCGAGCGCGAGCAGCTGCGTGGGCGCGGGGAGGGCCGCCTCGCGGCGCCCGGCGAGATCGAAGACCGTGCCGTGCGCCTCGGACAGCCGGCGGCGCAGCGCGATGCCCTGTGGGCGGGCGCGCCGTGCCGAGATGACCGACCACACCGCCGCCTCGTACGGACTGTAGAAGTTCGACGGGCGGAACCCCGGAGCCACGGCGTGCACGCGCGCGAGCACCGGATCGGCGTCGCATACCGCCTCCCACGCCAGGCCGTCGTGGTCTGCCGAGACGACGCGGGCGACCTGCCGCGCGACGGCGTCGGGGGCCGCATCTCCGTGGATGGTGAGCTCGAGGCTCGCGCCCTGCTGGCGCACTTCGACGCCGACGTGGTCGAACGTCCCGTCCTGACAGAAGGCGAGGCGCATCACGCCGTCGAAGGCGGATTCGTCGCGGTGACCGAATCCCATGAGAGCGACCTCGCGGAGGTCGTATGGCCCGGTGAGGGCGAGCGTGGTGCGGTGGATCGGCCGTGTCGTCATCGCACCAGCGTGACGCGCCCCTCCGACATTGCGCGTGCTAGCCGACCGCCGCTTCGCGCGGCCGCCGTCGCAGGCGGTTCTGCGCGAGCAGGATGCCGAGGAAGACGATGAGCGCGCCGACGGGCTCGTTCCACGACACGTCTTCATGCAGCACCACGACGCCCAGCAGCACGCCGACGATCGGGGTGATGTAGGTCACCGTCGACGCGCGCGTCGGGCCCCACGCCCGCACCGTGTTCTGGTTCCAGATGTACGCGACGCCCGTGCCGAGGCATCCCAGCAGCACGACGCTGCCGATGACCCAGCCGTCGAGGGTCACCGGGCTCAGGGCCACCACCGGGGTGAGCACGGCCATGATCGCCGCCGCGATGCCGATGTTCAGGAACGAGAACATCAGCGCGCTCATGCCCGTGTTCGAGACGAATCGGCGCATGTAGGCGAGGCTGAAGCCGTAGCAGGCGGTCGCCCCGAGGATCGCGAGCTGCGCGACGAGGCTCTGCGACAGGTCGAGACCCTGCCAGGGCGCGATGATGACCATCACGCCGAGGATGCCGACGAGGATGCCGGCGATCTGGCCAGGGCGCAGCTTCTCGACCCGCAACGAGCCACGCCATGATCGCCGTCATGATCGGGGTCGTCGCGTTGTAGATGCTCGCGAGGCCGCTCGTGACGTGCTGCTGCGCCCACGAGAAGAGCAGGAACGGCACGACGCAGAACGTGACCGCGAGCACCGTCATGTGCGCCCACACGACGAGCCGCCGCGGCAGGCGCTCGCGCCTGATGACGACGAAGACCGCGAGCGTGAGCGCCCCCAGGATCAGTCGCGACCACGCGACCTGGGCGGGAGACAGGCCCGTGAGCGCCGTCTTCATGAAGAGGAAGCTCGAGCCCCAGATGATGCCGCAGAGCACGAACTGCACGGCGATCGACGCGGGCGACGACGTCACGGCGTCGCGGGCCGGGGCGGTGGAGGCGGGGGCGGTGCTCACCCGGGTGACTCTATTGCCTGCCGCAGACGTCGCGCCCCGCCCGCGGGTGCGACGGCCGAAACCCGCCGAGGAACGGCAGTCGGCCTACGATTGCCGCAGTTCTCGGGGCGCTCAGGGCTCGGGGTGCTCGGCGTCGTAGGCGCGGAATCGCGGATTGAGCCGCACCAGCAGCCCGACGAGCCCGACGATGATGAAACCGCCGAGCAGCGGCGGCACCCACAGTGCCGTGAGGGTCGCGAGCGTGCCGGCATAGAGGGCGCCGACGCGCGGGCCGCCGGCGACCACGACCATGAAGACGCCCTGCAGCCGGCCGCGCATCGTGTCGGGCACGGCGGACTGCATCATCGTCGAGCGGTAGATCGCGCTGACGTTGTCGGCGGCGCCGGTGATCGCCAGCGCGAGCACCGCGAGCACGATGAGGGCGTAGTTCGCGTGGGTCGCATCGACGACGGGCGGAGCGAACCACCCCAGGGTCGCCGCGACCAGCACAAGGCCGAAGGCGACCGTCGCGGCGCCGAACACCTGGATCGCCCGCGCGATGCCGATGCCGTGCTGACGCACCCGGCCGATCGGGCCGGAGAAGAGGCTCGAGACGAACGCGCCCGCCGCGACCGCGGCCGTGAGCACGCCCGTCGTGATCGGGCCGCCGCCGAGGAGCACCGCGCCGATCGCGGGGAACAGCGCGAGCGGGTTTCCGAAGGTCATCGCGATGATGTCGAGGATGTACTGCAGGCGGATGTTCGGCGCACGCTTCAGGAACCGCACACCGTCGCGGAGCGATTCGAGCCCGGGCCGCACGATCACGCCCTCCGGCTTGATGTGGGGCAGGGTCCACAGGCCCAGGAACAGCGTCGTCATGAGCAGGACATCGACGGTGTAGGTCCACGCGTAGCCCGTGAGTGCGACCAGCACGCCGGCGAGCGCCGGGCCCGCCATGACCATGATCCCCACGGTGATGCCCTGCAGGGCCGCCGCGGCGGGCAGCAGCTCGCGGGGCAGCAATCGCGGCGTGATCGCCGACTTCGTCGCACCGACGATCGAGTTCGCGGCCGAATTCACGGCGCTCAGCACGAACAGCCACGCCACGGTCTCACCGCCCGACCAGGCGAGGATCGCGAGCAGCAGGGTCGAGGCGAAGGTGACGGATGCCGCGATCAGCGCGACGGTGCGGCGGTCGAAGGCATCCGCCAGCATTCCTCCGTAGAGGCCCGCGATGATCATCGGCACGAGCCCCGCGACGGCGACCATCGACACGGCGAACGTGTCCTGGGTGAGGGCGTACACGTGCAGCATGACCGCGACGATCGTGAGCTGGCCGCCCATGCCGGCGAGCGTCGATCCGATCCACAGGCGCGTGAACGCGGGACTCACCTGGAAGGGCCGCAGGTCGATGAAGTGATCCCGGCGCAGGCGGGGGAGGCGCCGGCGGCTGGGCTCAGGGGAGCTCACTCGGCGACCTCGATCCGCTTGATGCGCGCCGAGTGCCCGCGCAGGATCGTGACATCGCGCGGTGCCACCCCGAAGTGATCGGCCAGCGCGCGGATCACGCCCTCGTTCGCTGCGCCGTCGATGGCGCGCTCGCGCACGAAGACGACGAACGCTGCGGCATCCGTGGCATCCGCCTCGACGAGCGGCCCTTTGCGGCTGCCGGCCTTGACGCGGATCGTGTACTGCACCCGTCGAGCCTACGAGTTCGCGGGAGGGTGTCGGCGCTGGTAGACTCTGGAGGTTGCCGTTGGATCGGCCGCGGATAAAGAGAGCCCTTCGCATCAGGCAGAGGGCGCCGCGCAACAAGCAGAGAGGGGATCACCTATGGCACTGGAAGCAGACGTCAAGAAGGCGATCATCGAAGAGTACGCGACGCACCCCGGTGACACCGGATCCCCCGAGGTGCAGGTCGCGATGCTGACGCAGCGCATCAAGGACCTCACCGAGCACCTGAAGGAGCACAAGCACGACCACCACTCGCGTCGTGGCCTGTTCCTGATGGTCGGTCAGCGCCGTCGCCTGCTGGGTTACCTGCAGGACATCGACATCACGCGCTACCGCTCGCTCATCGAGCGTCTGGGTCTTCGCCGCTAAGCAGCCGCACCAGCGTTCAATCGCGCGAAACATTCTTGGAGAACCGCCCTACGGTGTAGGGCGGCTCTCGTCATTCCCGGGACGTCAGTGGATGCCAGGGATGCCTACGCGCGGGCGGCGAGGATGCCTCGGCGCAGAGAAGTTGGCGCATCGCGCGGGTATTCACCTGGCGTTCCACCCATATGCGCCCACTTCGCCGCGGGATCCGCGGGGGAGAGGACCCCCTCGCCTGATCCGGCGGATGCCTAAGAGCGGGCGGCGAGCAGGTCGTCGTGCCAGCGGGCCGCGACGTCGGGGTGCGCGCGCAGGCGCGACTTCAGCGCGTTCTCGCCGTAGAGGGCGTGGATCGGGTTCGCCGGGTCCTGCGTCACCCCGCGTGCCTCTGCCGCGAGCTCTTCGGGCAGCTCGATCAACGGCAGGCGCGAGTCGAGCGCCGGGTTGAAGAAGTACGGCACCGAGATCCGGTCGTCGGGGAATCGCGGCGACACGACGCGGTGGTTCGTCGCGATCAGGTAGCCGCCGGTCGCGTATTCGAGCATCTCGCCGATGTTCACGACGAACGCGCCGGGCACCGACGGGGCATCCACCCAGGCGCCGTCCCGTTGCACCTGCAGCCCGCCCTTGCCGGGCTCGACCCACAGCAGCGTCAGGACGCCCGAGTCCTTGTGCGCGCCGACGCCCTGCTGGGGTTCGGGCTCGCGCGAGCCGGGGTAGCGGACGATCTTCAGCAGCGTCGAGGGCTCGCCGAAGTGCTCGTCGAAGTACGACTCGGGCGCGCCGAGGGTCAGCGCCCACGCCCGCAGCAGCTTGCGCGCGACGCCGGCGAGGTGCTCCTGCCACTCGGTCGCGACCTCGCGCAGCTCGGGCTGCGCCGCAGGCCACAGGTTCGGCCCGATGAGGCGGGCGAAGTCGGGGGCATCCGGGTCGTCCACCGTGTTGCGGTCGGGCCCGATGTCGATCTGCTCGCGCCAGTCGACCGCGCCCTGGGTGCGCTCGCCGCCGATGCGGGTGTACCCGCGGAACTGCGGGCTGTGGACGTTCTCGATCGCGAGCTTGTCGGCCTCGGGCAGGTCGAAGAAGGCGCGCGCCGTGCGGTGCAGCCGCTCCTCGAGCTCGGGCGTGATGCCCGTGCCGGTCAGATAGAAGAACCCGACGTCGTGCGTCGCCGCGCGCAGCTGATCGCGGAACGCGGCGGCGGCCTCGGGCCCGTCGTCGAGCTGGGAGAGATCGAGGATCGGCAGATTCAGGTCGGTCATAGAGCGACGATAAGCGGATGCCAAGGCATCCGCTCGACTGTTACAAGCCGTTACCGCCGGGGCGTCGGACTGGGGCGGCGGGATCCCGTCGGATCGTTGCGGTGCCCCTCGCGTCCCGCGAGCGCAGGGTCGGCGAACAGCCATGCCGGGCGGGGCTCGACGAGGGGGCGGAACGCCGTGCGCACAGGCTTCGTGGCGAGCGCGAGCGCAACGACGACCGAGAGCACGATCACCGCAGGCAGCCACAGCCACGTCGGCTCTGCGTTACGGAGCACGCCGGTCTCGCGGAACGGATAGAGCACGAACGAGTGCAGCAGATAGACGTACATCGTGTACTGGCCGAAGTGCGACCACCAGTACGACCCTCGGGGCACGAGGGCGAAGAATGCGAGGCTCAGCACGAGGGCGATCGCCATGAGCGCGAGGCGCACCGCCCCCGACCACCAGGGCCCGCCGAGGTCGGCGTAGCTGGCGTCGTAGAAGAGCCATTCGCGGAGGTTCACGGCGCGCCAGGTGTCGACGAAGAACCACGCGACGAAGCCCGCGACCGCGAACAGGCCCAGCGCGCCGACCCGCACCCAGAGCCGGCGCCGCTGCAGCAGCCGCAGCCGTGCGACGACGTCGTGGTGCGCGAGCCACCACCCGAGCGTGAAGAAGGGGAGGAGGCCCAGGGTGCGCGACAGTGACAGCGTCGAGTCGACGTTCGACCAGTAGCCCGCCGTGATCGAGATGACGACCGTCCACAGCAGCGGCCAGCGCAGGAGTGCGAGGTAGGGCAGGATCAGCCGGAAGATCGCCAACGCGAGCAGGAACCACAGCGTCCACGACGGCTGGGAGAAGTTCGGGTTCGCGTTCCCCTCGACGATCCACTTCGTGAGCGTCCACAGCGCCTCGAAGATCACGTACGGCGCGACGATGTCGGTCATGACGCGGGCCATCTGGCGTCGGCTGGGCGATTCGGACTTCGAGAAGTAGCCCGAGATGATCGCGAAGGCGGGCATGTGGAAGGCGTAGACGAGCAGGTACAGCCCCAGCGCGACGTCGCTGTCGTAGGTCAGCCGCTGCGTCGCGTGACCGAGGACGACCAGCACGATGCAGGCGAAGCGCGCGTTGTCCCAGAGCGGGACACGACGCTTCTTGGGGGGCTTCGTGCCGGAGGCGGCACGCGGCGGCGCGGGCGGCTGAGTCATCGCAGGCAACCCTACCTGCCGGGAATACCCTGGATGTGGGTGCGTTGCATGAGATACATTCATTTGCATGTATTGGATGCCGAGGCATCCGGAAGGCAGGAAACATCATGACCGGGCAGAACACGGCGACGCAGGTGCAGTTCGGCATCATGACCGTCAGCGACATCACCCAGGATCCGACGACCGGGCGCACGCCGAGCGAGGCCGAGCGGATCCAGGCGACCGTGCAGATCGCGAAGCACGCCGAAGAGGTCGGGCTCGACGTCTTCGCCCTCGGCGAGCACCACAACCCGCCGTTCTGGTCGTCGTCGCCCACGACGACGCTCGCCTACCTCGCGGCGCAGACCGAGCGGCTGATCCTCTCGACGTCGACGACGCTGATCACGACGAACGACCCGGTGAAGATCGCCGAGGACTACGCGATGCTGCAGCACCTCTCGGGCGGCCGGATGGACCTCATGATGGGCCGCGGCAACACCGGCCCGGTCTACCCCTGGTTCGGCAAGGACATCCGCCAGGGCCTGCCGCTCGCGATCGAGAACTACGCCCTGCTGCACAAGCTGTGGCGCGAAGACGTCGTCGATTGGGAGGGGAAATTCCGCACGCCCCTGCAGGGCTTCACCGCGACCCCCCGCCCGCTCGACGGGGTGGCGCCGTTCGTGTGGCACGGCTCGATCCGCACGCCCGAGATCGCCGAGCAGGCCGCGTACTACGGCGACGGCTTCTTCGCGAACAACATCTTCTGGCCGGCCGAGCACTACCAGCGACTCATCGGCCTGTACCGCCAGCGTTGGGAGCACTACGGCCACGGCGCGCCCGAGACCGCGATCGTCGGGCTGGGTGGTCAGGCCTTCATGGCACGCAACTCGCAGGATGCCGTGGCGCAGTTCCGCCCCTACTTCGACAACGCTCCGGTCTACGGTCACGGGCCCTCGCTCGAGGACTTCAGCGAGATGACCCCGCTCACCGTCGGCTCGCCGCAGCAGGTCATCGACCGCTACGCCGGCATGCGCGACCTGTTCGGCGACTACCAGCGCCAGCTGTTCCTGATGGATCACGCCGGGCTTCCGCTGAAGACCGTGCTCGAGCAGCTCGACTTCCTGGGCGGCGAGGTCGTGCCGGCGCTCCGCCGCGAGTTCGCGACGAACCGCCCGGTGAACGTTCCGGATGCCCCGACGCACGCCGCGCGCGTCGCCGCGACCTATGGCGACGGGCCCTCCCGCCAGGCGACCCCGCGCGCGAACCGCGGCGACAACCTCTCGGGGCCCTCGCCGTATCAGGATGCGCCCGCGCCGGCGGCTGCCGCCGGCGCGGCGTTCGGCGTCGCCGCGGGCGGTGCACGATGACCGCCGGGGCAGTCGGCATGCGCCGCATCGCCGTCGTCTCTGCGGGGCTCTCGAACCCGTCGTCGACGCGCATGCTCGCCGATCGGCTCGCCGCGGCGACGCTGCTCCAGCTGCGCGAGCAGGGCATCGAGGCATCGGTCGATGTCATCGAGCTCCGCGATCTCGCGCACGACATCACGAACAATCTGCTCACCGGGTTCGCGCCGCCGGCGCTCGAGTCGGCCATCAACACCGTGGTGTCGGCCGACGCGCTCATCGCCGTCACGCCGATCTTCTCGACGAGCTATTCGGGCCTGTTCAAGTCGTTTATCGACGTGCTCGACCCCGATGCCCTCACCGGCATGCCGGTGCTGCTCGGCGCGAACGCCGGCACGGCCCGGCACTCACTCGCGATCGACTACGCGATACGCCCGTTGTTCGCGTATCTTCACGCCGAGCCCGTCTCGACGGGCGTCTTCGCGGCGTCGAGCGACTGGGGCGCGGCGGCCGACCAGGTCGCGCCGCTCAGCGCGCGCGTCGAGAAGGGCGCACGTGAGCTCGCCGAGGCGATCGCGCGCCGCGAGCCGGCCGGCAGCACCGACCCGTTCGACCCCGCCAACTACCTCGGCAACTTCACCGGGCTGATGGGCTCGTCGGGCGGCGGCCACCTCTTGGGCGGTCTCGCGGGCGAGTGACGGCGAGTCACGTGCGCGGAACGCGCGCGAGGTGCGCGATCACTGCCCTTGGAAATGCGACACTCCTGGGGATAAGGACGTTTCCGCATCGTTCGAACGCGTCCTTATCCCCAGGAGTGCGCGGCGCGCGACCGACCCGGCCGAGACGTCGGGCGTGAAACTCGGGCGTGAGACTCGGGCGTGAAACTCGGGCGTGAGACCTCGGGTGTGAGACGTCGAGCGTGAGGCTCCCGCTTACCTCGGAGCCACAGCGTTCGCGCGCACGAGGCCCTCGAACACCGCGAACGGCGCCGCCGCGAGCAGTGCGGGCGTACCTTCGGCTTCGGGATGCCACTGGACGGCCAGGATCGGCAGCGATGCGTGCTCGATGGCCTCGATGACGCCGTCGGCGGCGACCGCCGTCGCCGTGAGACCCCCGCCCAGGGTCTTGATGGCCTGGTGGTGTCCCGACGCCACGGGGATCGACGCGGCATCCACCTCTTCGCTCAGTCTCGATCCTTCGGCGAGGTCGACGTCGTGCCAGGTCCACTCGGGCTCGCCGCAGCCGTCGTCGCCCGGGGTGTGGCGCACGTCGGAGGCGGGCAGATCCTCGATGAGCGTGCCCCCGAACGCCACGTTCAGCACCTGCAGTCCGCGGCAGACGCCCAGCACCGGCAATCCGGCGACGACCGCGGCGGCGGCGATGCCGAAGTCGAGATCGTCCTGCGCGGGGTTGACGTCGTAGACGGATGCCGCGGTGTCGCCGCCGTACCGTGCCGGATCGACGTCGCCGCCGCCGGGCAGCACGACACCGTCGAACCCGGTCAGGTCGAGGTCACGCACCACCACGACGTCGAGGCCCTCGGCGCGCACGAGCGCCGCGACGTCGTCGAAGATCGCGTTCGCGAGCCCGACGCGCGCATCGGCTCCGTCGGCGTCGGACAGACGGGCGGGCATGGCGATGCGGGGGAGTCGGGTCACTCTCTCATTCTGCTCGAGTGTGGCGGTCGCTCACGCGCCCGCGCGCTCGAGCGCATCCGCCGCGCGCACCAGCGCGAGGTGCGAAAGCGCCTGCGGCATGTTGCCGGCCTGCCGACGCGCGGCGACGTCATACTCTTCCGAGAGCAGTCCGACGTCGTTTGCGAGCGCGCAGGCGCGATCCATCAGTGCGTGCGCATCGGCGAGTCGGCCGGTCGCCGCGTACTGCTCGACGAGCCAGAACGAGCACGCCAGGAACGGATTCTCGGTGCCGGCCAGCCCGTCGACGCCCGAATCGGTACGGTAACGCAGCACGAGCCCATCGGGCATGAGCGTGCGCTCGATCTCGGCGACCGTGGCGAGCATTCGCGGGTCGTCCGCGGCGCAGAACCCCACGGTCGGCAACAGCAGGAGCGACGCGTCCACGGCATCCGTCCCCTCGAACTGCGTGAAGTGCCCCGCCGCCGCGACGCCCTGCGCGTCGATCTCGTCCCGCACCCGGTCGCGAACCCGCTCCCACTGCTCGGCCGGGCCCTCGAGCCCGTGCTCGCGCACCGACCGCACCCCGCGGTCGAAGGCCGCCCACACCATGGCGCGCGAGTGGACGAAGCGCCGCGGGTCGCCGCGGATCTCCCAGATGCCGTCGTCGGGCTCGTCGAGGCGCTCCTCCGCGCGCCGCAGCAGCGCGTGCTCGAGCGGCCACGACAGCGCGGATTCCGCCATACCCGCCTCGCGTGCCGCGAAGAGCGCCGTGAGCACCTCGCCCGTGACGTCGGCCTGGTACTGCGCGGCCGCGCCGTTGCCGATGCGCACGGGCGCGGCGCCCTCGTAGCCCGGCAGCTCCGCGAACTCGCGCTCGGCGAGGTCGCGCTCGCCCGCGACGCCGTACACGATCTGCAGCTGGCGGGGATCGCCCGCGATCGCGCGCAGCAACCAGCGGCGCCAGTGCTCGACGACGTGCTCGAAGCCGTGCGCGAGCAGCACCTCGATCGTGAGCGACGCATCGCGCAGCCAGACGTAGCGGTAGTCCCAGTTGCGGCCGCCGCCGAACTGCTCGGGCAATGACGTCGTCGGCGCCGCGATGATGCCGCCGGTGTCGTGATGCGTCAGCGCCCGCAGCGTCAGCAGCGAGCGGACGACCGCTTCGCGATGCACGTGCTCCGCGCCGATGTGCGCGGCCCAGTCACGCCACCACCGCTGCGACGTCGCGAGGGCATCGTCGACGTCGAGCGCCTTCGGCGCGTGATGGTGCGACGGATGCCACGTGAGCGTCACATCGCGCACGTCGCCCGCGGCGACGCCCACCGTTCCGCGGTGCACGTGGTCATCGGCGGTCAGGGCGACGCCCCGGATGAGCACTGCATCTGGCCCAGCGATCGCGGTGAGCTCGGGTGCGTCGACCGTCCCGGTCTGACGCACCCACGGGATGGCGCGTGCATAGTCGAAGCGCAGGCGCAGCTCGTGTGCGAACACCACCTCGCCCGAGATCCCGACGATCCGCCGCACAAGGTCGACCCGACGCGTCACGTCGAGGTGCCGGGTGTCGACGGGGAGGCAGTCGTGCACCTCGGCGACGCCGCCGGAGCTCTCCCATCGGGTGATGAGGGTGAAGGTCTCACCGTCATAGCGACGCGTGGGCGTCGCCGCGGCGTCGACCGGACGCAGACGCCACGATCCCTGGTCGTCGCCGCCGAGCACCGCGGCGAACACCGAGCCCGAATCGAACCGCGGGAGGCAGAACCAGTCGATCGATCCCTCACGAGAGACGAGCGCCGCCGTGCGGCAGTTGCTGAGCAGTGCGTAGTCTTCGATGGCATCGGGCACGTCTCGATTCTGCCTCCTGCGCAAGGAACGGACGGTTAGGGTGGCGAGATGAGCGGCGAATCGACGAGCACATCAACCCTGGTGATCATCGGAGCGAGCGGCGACCTGACGGCGCGCCTGCTGCTGCCTGCCCTGGCCGAGCTGCTGCAGGCCCAACCCCAGCGGCGCGTCCACCTGGTGGGCGCGAGTCGCACGCCGCTGAGCGACGCGCAATGGCGCCGACGCGTGCGGGCGGCGTTCAGAGATGCGGATGCCGAGGACGCTCTTGCGGCCCTGGCATCCATCACGTATCTGGCCGCCGACGCGTCGACGGCCGCGGGTCTCCGGCAGATCATCCACGACGTGCCCGAAGGCAGACTCGTCCTGTACTTCGCGGTGCCGCCGTCTGCAGCGGCCGAGGCATGTGCCGCGCTGAAGCCGTCCGACCTGCCCGAGGGCACGATCCTCGCGCTCGAGAAGCCTTTCGGTGACGACGAACAGAGCGCGCGGGAGCTGAACGACATCCTGCACGCCCTGCTGCCCGAAGAGCGGGTGTTCCGCGTCGACCACTTCCTCGGCCGTTCGACGGTGCTGAACCTGCTCGGGCTGCGCTTCGCGAACCGCCTCTTCGAGCCCACCTGGTCGGCCGAGCACATCGAGCGCGTCGCGATCCGCTTCGACGAGACGCTCGGGCTCGAGGGTCGGGCGGGCTACTACGACCGCGCGGGCGCGATGATCGACATGATCCAAAGCCACCTGCTCGAGGTGCTCGCGGTCTTCGCGATGGAGCCTCCGGCGACACTCGGCGAGCAGGACGTGCGCTCGGCGACGGCGGCTGTGCTGCGCGCGACACACGTGTGGGACGACAACCCCGTGCATTTCTCACGCCGCGCTCGCTACACGGCGGGAGAGGCAGGCGGCGAGCAGCTGCCGTCGTACGTCGACGAGCCGGGCGTGCAGCCCGATCGCGACACCGAGACGCTGGCCGAGATCACCTGCGACGTGCGCACCGCGCGGTGGCAGGGCGTGCCCTTCACGCTGCGTTCGGGCAAGGCGCTGGGGGAGAAGGTCGCCGAGATCGACGTCGTCATGCGACCGGTCCGCCATCTGCCGACGGGCTTCACCGGCGACGCGTCGGGAACCGTGCTGCGCTTCTCGCTCGGGCCTGATCGATTGTCGCTCGAGCTGTCGGTCAACGGCGGCGAAGACCCTTTCGCTCTGCATCGCGCGACGCTCGACGCCGAACTCGGGCTGGGCGCGCAGCGCGCCTATGCGGAGGTTCTCGCGGCGATCCTCGACGGCGATGCGACGCTGTCGGTACGAGGCGACACCGCCGAGCAGTGCTGGCGGATCATCCAGCCCGTCCGCGACGCCTGGCGGCGCGGCGACGTGCCGCTGGAAGACTACGCTGCAGGATCAGACGGCCCCGCCGGCTGGGCGGCGCTGGTCTGAGTCCCGCCGCCCCGGCGTAGCCGCGCCGCGACGAGGTCGGCGGCGACCCCGAGCAGCAGCGCCAGGGCGACCGACACCACGACGGCGACGGCCGTGCCTCCCGGCACGATGGCGGCCACGGCGGCGCCCAGCAGTGCCTGATAGAGCGCCCACGCGCTCGCCGCGCCCGTGGCCAGCGGCAGGTAGCGACGCAGCGGCATCCGCGACGATCCGGCGACGAGGTTGACGGCGAGCCGCGCGAACGGAATGAAGCGGGCGGTGAACATGACGGTCGCGCCGCGGCGGGCGAGCATGGTGTCGGCGGTGCGCAGGGCGGCGCGGACGCGGCGCGTGCGCATCCAGGACCACCGCTCGACGCCCACCTTCCGCCCCACGAGGTAGCAGGCCGCGTCACCGGTCAGCGCGGCGGCCGCGGCGATCGCGATCACCGCGGCGAGCGGAGGCGCGCCCTGCGAGACCGCCAGTGCGCCGAAGACCGTGACGGCTGCTTCGCCGGGGATGACGACGAGGAACGCGTCCCCCACGACGAGCGCGGCCATGGCGGCGAGTGCCCAGGGGCTCGCGGCCAGCGCGCTCAGCCATTCCTCACCCACCCCCTCTGAATACTCTCGCGCGGTGAACGCCAGCCGAACAGCCATCGCCCGGTATGGACAGGTGGTGACGCGGGGGAGAGCGTCCGAGGAAATCGACGCGTACGGCGCCGATTCTCGGCATCCGGGTCGCCGCGTGCCACGAACCTGGACGCATGAGAGTCGCCATCGTCGCAGAGTCCTACCTGCCGCACATGAACGGCGTCACCGGTTCGGTGCTCCATTGCGTCCGCCACCTCGAGGCCGCCGGCCACGAGACGCTGGTCGTCGCCGCCGCGCCGCCCCGCGGCGGCGGCAGCAGCGAGCGCCCGGGGGTCGCGCTGCTGCCTTCGCTTCCCCTGCCCGGCTATCCGCAGGTGCGCGTCGCGCTCGCTCGCGCGGGTCGCGTCACGGACATCCTGCGTGGCTTCGCCCCCGACGTCGTCCACCTCGCCTCGCCCTTCGTCCTCGGCTGGCGGGGGCTGACGGCCGCCGAGGCGCTCGTTGTGCCCACGGTGGCCGTGTACCAGACCGACGTGATCGCCTACGCGCGCAATTACGGCGTGCCGCTGGCGGCCCAGCACGTCGGCGCACATGTGGGGCGGCTGCACCGCCGCGCGACCCTCACGCTCGCGCCCTCGTCCGCGGCGCAGCGCCAGCTCGCCGAGCTCGGTGTCGAGCGGGTGCGGCGGTGGGGCCGCGGCGTCGACACGATGCGGTTCTCGCCCGAGCGGCGCAGTGACGCCTGGCGGAACTGGGTCGCACCCGGCCGCGTCATCGTGGGCTATGTCGGACGCCTCGCTCCCGAGAAGCAGGTCGACGACCTCGCCGCGCTCGCGGGGCTCGCCGGCGTGCAGCTCGTGATCGTCGGCGACGGTCCTTCGCGCGCGCGGCTGGAGGCGCGGATGCCTGGCGCCATCTTCCTCGGCCACCTCTCCGGAGACGAGCTGACGCAAGCGATGGCGAGTTTCGATGTATTCGTCCACCCGGGGGAGAGCGAGACCTTCGGTCAGACGCTGCAGGAGGCGCACGCGAGCGGCGTGCCGGTCGTCGCGACGGGTGTCGGGGGGCCGGTCGACCTCGTCCGCTCGAGCATCGACGGCTGGCTCTACCGACCGGGCGATCTCGACGACCTCCGCGCCCGCGTGCAGGATCTCGTGGGTGACGAGGCCAAGCGCCGAGCGTTCTCGGTCGCGGCCCACGCGGGTGTGCAGTCGCGCACCTGGCCGACGCTCGTCGACAGTCTGATCGCACACTACGACGAGGCGCGCGGCCTTCACGCCCGGACGTCGACTCGCTCGGCACAGCCCGCGGCGTCGATCGCGTCCGTCGCGTCGGCGCCGGCCCCTCCCTCCGCTCCGCGGTGGCGTCGCTATGTCGCGCTGGGAGATTCGATCACCGAGGGACTGTGCGATACCTCCCGGATGCCCGCCGGCGAGTATCGCGGCTGGGCAGATCGTGTGGCCCTGCTGATCGCGCAGCGCGCCACGGGGCCCGTGCGCTACGCCAACCTCGCCGTGCGCAGCCGTCGTGTGCAGAGCATGATCGACGACCAGCTGCCGCGTGCGCTGGAGCTGAGGCCCGACCTGGTGTCGATCCTCATCGGGGCGAACGATCTCCTCGCCCACGGCGCCGACATCCGTGCCCTCGGGGCACAGGTCGAGCATGCCGTGGCGCGCCTGCGCGCGCACGGATGCGACGTGCTGCTCGTCACGCCCTTCCTGCCGCGCCGTCGCGCCGCGGTGCTGCTCGCGCGCCGCTTCGATCGATACGCCGCTGAACTGCGCCGCATCGCCGAGGTACACGGCGCGCGGCTGCTCGACGTCGCCGCGCGGATGGCGGCCGACGAGCAGCGGGAGATCGGCGCGCTGGAGAACTGGGCGCCGGACCGCGTGCACCTGTCGTCGCGAGGTCACCGCCTGCTGGCGTACCGGGCGGCTGAGGCATTGGGCATGCCCGACAGCGAAGCGCTCGGCGCTCTGGACGCCACCCTGCACGCCGACGAGGATGCCCCGGTCGCCGGCATCTGGCTCGTGCGCGACGTCCTGCCGTGGGCGTGGCGCCGAGTGCGCGGTCGCACTGCGGGCGATGGCCTCGCGGCCAAGCATGATGGCTACGTCAGTCTGCCGGGCGGGCGGGCGCAGCGTGCCCCGTCGAACCCGCTCTGACTCAGCGCCAGCGGTATTCGGTCTCGGGTCGGCCGCGGCCGCCGTACCGCGCGTCGCGATCGACAAGGCCCTCGTCGGCGAGATGCTCGAGGTATCGCCGTGCCGCCACCCGCGACATCCCGAGCGATTCCGCGGCCTCGGTGGCCGACAGGGGGCCCGCGTCGCGCACCACCGCCGACACGCGAGCGAGCGAGTCTGCAGACAGTCCCTTGGGCAGGCTGGGCACGCGGATCGTGCCGGTCGGGCGGAGGGCGCCGAGCATCGCGTCGATCTCGGTCTGCGTCGCGGCTCCGGTCGTGCCGCGCGACTGCTCGCGGTAGCGGCGATACTGCTCGAGTCGCTCGCTGAAGGTCGCGAACGCGAACGGCTTCACGAGGTACTGCACAGCGCCGAGGGCGACGACCTGCCGGACGACCTCGCTGTCACGCACCGAGGTGATCGCGATGACGTCGACATCCGCCGCCCGCGCGCGGACGTGCCGCAACACGTCGAGGCCGGTCCCGTCGGGCATCGTCATATCGAGCAGCACCAGGTCGATGCGCGCTCGCTCGGGCGAGTCGATGATCGCGCTGACGGCCGCGCGCGCGCCCGAGCACTCCGCGACGACCTCGAAGCCGTCCACGCGTTCGACGTACGAGCGATGCAGCTCGAGCGTCAGCGCCTCGTCGTCGACGAGCATCACGCCGATCACGATGACTCCGTCGGAAGCACGACCCGGAAGGTCGTCGGCGCCTGCGCGTCGAGCGTGATCGAGCCGCCGACCTCGTCGACGACGGCGCGCACGAGCGCGAGCCCGACGCCACGGCCCTCGGCTCCGGCGGGCTTGGTCGAGAATCCGCGCTCGAACATGCGGGCGCGGACGTCGACGGGGATGCCGGGGCCCGAGTCGGCGACGGTGAGGGTCAGCTCGTCGTCGGCCGAGCGCGCCATCGTCACGCGCACCCAGCGCGGCGGCGGGCCGGCGGCCGCGGCATCCAGCGCATTGTCGATCAGGTTGCCGACCAGGGCGACGGCATCGATGGGGCTCAGCAGCGACCGCGGCGCGTCGGGGGCGATCTCGGCGTTCCACTCGACGCCCCGTTCGATCGCCTGCGATGCCTTGCCGAGCAGCAGCGCACCCACGGTCGGGTCGCCCTCGCTGCGCGCGGTGACCTGGTCGACGAGCGCCTGACTCTGCCGGGCCGAGTCCGTGAGGATCCCGATCGCGTCGTCGGTGCGACCGAGTTCGAGCAGGGCCACGGCGGTGTGCATGCGGTTGCCGTGCTCGTGCGTCTGCGCGCGCAGCGCCTCGCCGAGGGTACGCATCGACTCGGCCGAGGCGAGCGTGTCGCGGATCGCTCCGGCGGGCAGGTCGCCCGCGACGCGGCGGGTCGCCCGGCGGGCCAGCAGAGCGCCGGCGAGGCCCGCGGCGACCAGGGCGAGCCCGATCG
>JASCPF010000027.1 GCA_029959325.1 Microbacteriaceae bacterium PS02068 | reverse complement strand
GTGCTTGACGCTCTCGAGGTAGCGGATGTCGTCGACGGCGACGCGATGAGGCGCGCCGGCGACGGTGGTGAAGAGCAGGTCGCGGCGGTCGCGCTGCCGAAGCCGCAGGATGACCCGTCGCATCTCGTGGGCGAAGGCCGCGTAGGTCAGCGGCTTGAGAAGGTAGCTCAGAGCGTCGACCTCGTAGCCGCTCACCGCGTACTGCGGCGAGTTCGTGATGAAGATGATGATGACTTCCGAGTCGACCTCTCGGATGCGCCGGGCCGTCGTCATGCCGTCGACGCGTGCCATCTGGATGTCCAGGAGAAGGACATCCCACTCCGGTCGGTAGTCGGCGATCAGGTCCGCGCCGTCGCGAAAGGCGCGTACCTGGAACCGCTCCGGAACATCCCGCATCAATCGGTCGAGATGGGAGAGCACGCGGTCGACGCTGGTCGGGTCATCCTCGACGATGCCCAGTCGGATCACGGCGCACCTCCGTCAGCTGAAACCCACGACTCGACTCGCTACATGGTAGGCGAGGGACGTCACCCTCCGACCGACCTGCCCGGGAAGGTTCGCGCTGGCTGACATGAGCGAGCGGCGCGTGCGCGCGTACAGCCAGGGGTTCTGCTGACGAATGTCGCTCCACAGTCGCGCCCGAGCGGCAAGGTGCTCGTCCGTGCCGCCGCGGGCCAGAGTCGCCGACGACACCGCGCAGACGGCTTCGACGTAGTGCAGCAGCGCGAGGTAGAGCCCCGTGGGCACGTCACCCGACGTGACGGCGTCAGGTGAGGGAAGGGCGTCGAGGACCAGCCGATTGACGCGCACGTGCTGATCGACGCGACTGAGCATGACCTTGGCGTTGACGGACTGGTCGGCCCGACCGATGAAGTACCGGTAGAGACTGACGGGCAGGTACGACATGCGTCGCACATGGCGCAGCGGCTGCACGACGAAGAGGTTGTCGACGTAGAACGTGTGCTCGGGAAGTCGGATGCCGGTGCGCTGCAGCAGTTCCGTTCGATAGGTGATCGCGTGCATCATGAGGATGTTGCGCCGACCGAATCGTTCGACGTCATCCCACCCGAAGATGCGGCCGCGCGGGAACACCGAGTCGAATCGAGCGGCCCGACTGGACTTGCCCAGTCGTTCGTGCACGTAGTCGGTGAAGAGGGCATCGACACCGCCGTCGCGCTCGAGCCTCGCGAGGTGGCTGAGGGTGAGCATGAGAGAACCGATGTCGAACCAGTCGTCGGCGTCGAGCACCTTGAGGTACGTGCCGCGCGCCGCGGCGACGCCCGCGTTGATCGCCCCGCCGTGGCCGGCGTTGGCCTGGTGGATCACCCGATAGGTGGCCGGAGCGGCGCGCACGTACTCGTCCGCGAGTTCGGCCGTGGCATCCGATGAGCCGTCATCGACGATGACGACCTCCACCGCCGCGACATCGCGCAGCGGATCGAGCGCTCGGCGAAGGTAGTTCTGCGCGTTGTAGGCCGGCACGACGACCGTCAGCAGGGGCGGCGCGCCGCCGCGCAGGCTGCCCGTCATCGCTGTGCCCCGACCGTGACCGGCGCGGCGGGCACCTGCCGGAAGATGAGCTTGAAGATCGGGTAGAACACCCAGAACGAGATGCCGGCATTGATGATCATCGTCACGACATCGGCAACGACCGCACCGGTCGCGCCCCAGCCCCACGTATTCATCAGCAGATCATAGATCGGAGCCTTGTAGAACCCCTGCGCCGCTGCGGCGAGGAAGGTGATCACGACGTAGGCGGCGGCGTACCATCCGGCCGCGATCCACACCGAGGTGTTCGACTTGAACGTGATGTTGCGCTGCAGGAAGAAGTTGATCACCTGCGCGATGAGCAGCGTGATCTGCACCGCCAGGAAGTACGACAGACCACCGCCGCCGTCCGGCAGCGGTCCGGCGGCGTAGTCGAAGATGAAGTACTGGCTGCCGTCGACGTTGGACCCCACGGGCAGCACCTGGAAGTTCACGTCGACGAGGTGCGTGAAGGTGTCGAAGCCCCAGCGGAAGATCGGCATCAGCGCCAGCTGCAGTACCGTCACGCTGTTGGAGAGGAGGAAGAACATCAAGAACTTCGACCACTCCGGATGCCGCTCCTGCAGGCCGCCCCACCACGTCTTGATCGCCCGGATCATCTTTGCGTCCTCCTCGGATCTGCTGCGCTGTCGAATGCGCGCGCGGTGGCCTTCTCGGCGCGGCGCCCGCGGACGAACGCCGTCATGGCATGGCCGACACCCCGGAGGACGCGACCGTTGACGATCATGAGAATCGCATCGGTGACCTCACCTGTGGCGATGTCGCTCATCTTCGAGATCACGCGGAAGGGTCCGTTGAACAGGAACAGGATGTTCAGGTCGGGGACGCCCCGCGCTTCGGTCCGCCGCCGTCGCCGATCGAGCAGGCGGAAGAGCCCGCGCGCCAGCGCGCCCGGCGCCTCCCGCAGTCGGTCCATCGGATCGTTCGCACCCAGCGGGCCGCGGGGCCAGGCACTCACCGGCACCGGGCGGCCCAGCATCCGCTCGAACTCCGCGTCGGTCACCGACGCGATCGCGGCGACCGCGTAGGAGGAAAGCCGAGCGTCGGGGGTGCCGGCATCCACCGATCCGTCGACGGTGAGCACGGCGCGCAACGGCAGATCGCGCACGCTGCTGCCGACCTCGATGCGGTAGCTTCCGGCCTCGACCTGCCACGACCCCGCGCCGGCATCGAAGAATCGGAAGGTGCGGTCGGTGAAGGGAATCGACACTCGGGACGACTGGCCGGCGGCGACGGTGACTCGCGCGAACCCCTTGAGTTCTCGCGCGGCGCGCGGCACCGCACTGACATCGGCGCGACCGACGTAGAGCTGCACGACCTCGCTGCCGTCGCGCTCTCCGGTGTTGGTGATGGTCGCGCGGATGCCCGCGTCGGTCACCTCCAGCTCGCTGTAGACGAAGGTCGTGTAGCTCAGGCCGAATCCGAAGGGGTAGGCCACGTCGACATCCGCGGTCTCGTAGTAGCGGTACCCCACGAACGGACCCTCGCGGTATTCCGTCGTCCGCTGCTCGCTCGGGAACCGTCCCGCCGTCGGTGTGTCCTCGAGACGAAGGGGCATGGTCTCGGCGAGACGCCCGGAGGGGTTCACCGCGCCGGTCACCACGTCGACGAGCGCTTCGGCCGCGGCCTGCCCGCCGAGATAGGCGTGGATGAGAGCAGACGGCGCGGTTCGCCACGGCATCTCCACGACACCGCCCGCGCTGAGCACGGCGACGGTGCGGGGGTTGGCGGCGCACACGGCCTCCAGCAGACGGATCTGCACGTCGGGCAGAGCGAGCGTCGACCGATCGAGCCCCTCCGACTCGGCGCTCTCGGGAAGACCGATCATGACGATCGCGACATCGGCGTCGGCGGCCAGGCCGACGGCGGCGTCGAACAGGTCGGCATCCGCACGGCCATCGCGGTCGAAGCCCGCCGCGACGCCGACCAGCTCGAGCGAACTGTCGCCGACGGCATCGACGAGAGTCGGCACACGGGTGGCGTTGACCAGCGACGACCCGGCGCCCTGGAATCGCGGGTTCTGCGCGAAGTCGCCGATGAGCGCGACACGTGTGGCTGCGGCGAGGGGCAGCAGGGCGTCCTCGTTGCGCAGCACGATCATCGACTGTGCGGCGGCGCGCCGCGCGAGCGCGTGATGGCGGTCGACGTCCACCGCGACCGCGACCTTCTCGCGCGATACGCGGCGGACCAGCTCGATGATCTCGCTGACGCGCGCATCGAGGTCGCGCACGTCGAGCTCACCCGACTCGACAGCCGCGACGATGGCACGCGCCGACTCGAAGCCGGGTGAGGGCATCTCGATCGTGCCGCCCGCCGCCACGGCGGCGACCGCGTCGTTTCCCCCACCCCAGTCGGAGATCACCGCCCCATCGAATCCCCACTCGTCGCGGAGGATCTCGGTGAGCAGCCGCGCGTTCTCGTGAGCGTAGGCGCCGTTGACGAGGTTGTACGACGACATGAGCGCCCACGGCGCAGACTCGCGCACGACGATCTCGAAGGCGGTCAGGTAGATCTCACGCAGGGTGCGCTCGTCGAGGACCGAGTCGTTCACCATCCGGTGGCGTTCCTGGCTGTTGACCGCGAAGTGCTTCGGCGTCGCCGCGACGCCCTGAGACTGGATGCCGCGGACGAGCGCCGCGGCGAGTCGCCCCGACAGCTCGGGATCTTCGGAGAAGTACTCGAAGGAGCGTCCCCCCAGCGGACTGCGCTTGATGTTCAGCCCCGGACCGAGAAGAACACCGACGCCCTGCGCGGCTGCCTCCGCGCCGAGCGCGACGCCCACGTCGTGCGCGAGTGACTCGTCCCAGCTGCCGGCGAGCGTGGCCGCAGTGGGGAAGCAGGTCGCGGGTTCGGATCCGTTCAGACCGAGATGGTCGGCCGACCCCACTTGCTTGCGCACGCCGTGCGGCCCGTCCGACATCGACACGGCGGGAACGTCCAGCCGCGGGATCTCGCGTGTCTGCCACGTGTTCGCGCCGCTGAGCAGCGCGGCCTTCTCTAACAGGGTGAGTTCGCCGACAAGCGTCGCCGTGTCTTTCATGGGTTTCCTCCGAACCGGTGGCCGATCGTGCCGACGGACTCACCGGGGAGGTGGAAGCGGGCTTCCGCCTCCCCGGTGTCGTGGCATCCGACGGGCCTCAGGCGATCGTCGGGGCCTGTGTGCTCCGACGCCGGCGGATCAGCCCGCGGGTGGCGAAGAAGACCAGGGCGGCGATCAGCAGACCGATGACGACATCCGCGATTATCAGCGTCCATTGCCACAGCGGGGTGATCTGCTGGATCGTGGCGCCGGCCGAGAGCCCGTTCATGGCGTTGCTGTGCGCGACGGCGAACGCGATGTTGTGCGCGGCCCGGACGACGTTCTGCTCGACGGTCGGAGTGACCTCGTCTGCCGGGATCTCCCACAGGCTGGCGTCGGTGTTCAGCCAGAGGTCGGTACCCGCGGCGAGCCCTTCACGAAGGTCCTCATAGGCGAAGACCGGTGCGAAGGACGCCTGGTCGGTGATGGCGACTCCGGTGAAGCCCCACTCCTCCCGCAGCGTCGAGGTCATGAGGCCCCGGTGACCACCGCTCCAGGTGGCCCCGATGCGGTTCATGCTGTCCATGATGCCGCGGGCCTTGCCGTCACGAACCGCGGACTCGAAGGGCTGCAGGTAGAGCTCGCGGATCGATTCCTCGTTCGCGAACACCGCTGCGCCGATGCGGTTGGTCTCCTGGTCGTTGAGGGCGAAGTGCTTCGCGAAGACGAGGACGCCCTTCGACTGCGCACCGTCGATGACGGCGGCTGCCATCGATCCCGACAGCATGCCGTCCTCCGAGTAGTACTCGAAGTTGCGACCGCTGTACGGCGACCGGTGGATGTTCATCGACGGCGCGTACCAACCGGTGATCTTCAGAGCGAGGCTGTCCTCGCCGATCGCGATGCCCGACTCCTTGGCGAGCTCGTCGTTCCAGCTCGAGGCGAGCACGATGGCGGGCGGGTAGCCCATGCCGCCGTCGCCGCCGACCAGGGTCGCCGAGAATCCGGCAGGACCGTCCTTGGCGACCGTGGCCGGCAGCTGGATAGCATCCACACCGCGCGTCGCGTACCCGCCGATGCGCACGAGCTGCTCGAGATCGCTGTAGCTCGCCTGCCCGAGAAGTGCCGGCCAGAGCTCGTTGTCGTAGTCCTCGCCGATCAGCGTGGCGGTCGTCAGCTTGCCGTACTTGTCATCGATCGTCCCGAACGTGGGAGACACCGCCTCGGGGTCGTCGACGTGCGTGATCTCGAGGTCGGAGAGCATCTCGGCGGGAGCGGTCCACGAGCCATCCGCGAAGGTGGTCGGCCAGGTGCCCGTCCAGTCGCTGCGCGACAGGTAGGTGAACGTGTCGTCGTAGTACCTGATGTCGACGTCCGCGAACTGGTTCGTGATCGGGGTGCCGGTGGCCTGCGAGACCGCATATGTCGTCGAGTCGAGGCTGTCGACCGTGGTCTTGTGCGCGAGCGCAGCGTCACCATCGGCATCCATGCCGTCCGACGTGCTGAAGCCCTTCGCCGCGAGGATGTTGTTGAGCGCTGCGTGCGCGTTCTCCCCCGCGGCGAGGTAGTAGTCGCCCGCGTCGAGGACGTAAGTCCCGGCGCTCTTGCTGTCGTACGACTTCATGAGCTCCTTCGGCACCTCAGCGGTGACCGTCTCGCTGGCGCCGGGGTCGAGCAGCGACGTCTTCGCGTACCCCGCGAGTTCCACGGCCGACTTCTCGATGCCGTTCTGACGGTCGTACTCGGTGTAGGGCGACTGCAGATAGAGCTGGACGATGTCCTTGCCCGCGACCTCGCCGGTGTTGGTGACCTCGACCGACACCGTGAACGCGTCCGCGTTCTCGGTGACCGAGTAGTTGCTCCACGAGAAGTCCGTGTACGACAGGCCGTGACCGAACGGGTACTCGACCGTCGCCTCGTAGTCATAGGCCGAAGCCGGTTCGTTGCCGAGGACGACGTCCTCATACCGGGTCTCGTAGTAGCGGTAGCCGACGTAGATGCCCTCCGCGTAGACGAGGTACTTGTTGCCCTGCGGCACGGTGCTGTTGACGATCGAGTAGTCGCCGAAGTTCTCGATGCTCGGCGCGCTCAGCGAGTCGTAGGCGTAGGTGTCGACCAGTCCGCCCGAGGGGTTGACCGTGCCGGCGAGCACTTCGCCGACGGCCGTGGCGCCGGTCTGCCCGAGAGCGCCGATCCACAGCGTGGCGTCGACGTCGGCATTGGCGAGCACACCCAGCTCGACAGGATTCTGGGTGTTGAGCAGGACGACGACGTCATCGAAGTTCTCGGTCGCCAGCGTCAGGAGATCGCGCTCTTCATCGTTGAGCTGGAGGTAGGTGTGTCCCTGCGCATCCGGGGTCGCGGCCAGGTCTGAGCTCTCGCCGCCCGAGCGCGCGATGACGACGACGGCGGCATCCGAATAGTCCGCAAAGCTGCTCACGATGTCGCTCGTGTAGAGATCCGCCGGCACCTCGTTGACGGCGAACGAACCTTGACCGCGGACGTCGGGCGTGGTCCTGCGGAAGTCCTTGCCGGGACCGGTGGTGTAGAAGTCCGTCACCGTCGGGTTCAGCGAGAACCCGGCCGCGGTCAGCCCGTGATCCAACGAGATCGCCTGCGCGGGGTCGATCGACCCCGCGCCGCCGCCACCGTAGACCGGGTCGACGGAACTCTGACCGAGAACCGTGATGCGCGCGCTCTTCTCCAGCGGCAGCCCACCGTCGTTCTGGATCAATGTGATGCCTTCGCGCGCGATGTCCGTCGACACCTTCTCGAGGTAGGCCTGGCGGTCGGTCTCGTTCGTGAAGTCGCTGGTGAAGTAGTCGGCCTTCTCCCCCTCGACGGGGACGACCTGCTGCGTCGACTGACCGAAGTAGATCGACACGAGGTCACTGTATCGGAAGGCGAAGACGTTTCCGATGATGAGGCCGACAATCACCGCGACACTGACGACGTACGCGATGATCGCGGCGGGCAGAGACCACCCACGCTTCTTGCGTGGGCTGGATTTCGGCGTTTCCGCCATGTTCGTCGTCATTCCGACTGCTCCTTTGCAAAAGGGGGTACAACGGGCCCGCGCGCTGCGGGGACATGCCGCACATCGGCATCCATCAGAAGTCAATCCCGGGCACGGAGCGCGCGCGGCGTCGGACGCACAATCTGTCGATTCGCGCGCACGTCCTGCATGTTGCAGGCTCGCGTCGCGCCGGTCACTGAGAGATCCGACGCAACGTTCGTTCCCATTGCTGGCGGTGTGTTCCTGTCGCCCGTCACCTGTCTACACCGGTGATCCACGCGTCGTTGTGAAGGGATCGTCGTCCGCACTCATGGGTACTATGCGACGTATGCCCATCACGCTGGAGAACGTCGGCATCGCGGTCCGCGATCTCGAGGCGGCCATCGCCTTCTTCGCCGACCTCGGCCTGACCGTTCTCGGCCGGGACGTCGTGAGCGGGGAATGGGCAGACACCGCGGTCGGGCTCGACGGCAATCACGCGAAGATCGCCGTGCTTCAGACGCCGGACGGTCATGGCCAGATCGAACTGTTCGAGTACATCCATCCCGACGCGATAGAGACCGACCCCACGTTGCCCAACGAGATCGGCATGCACCGCGTGGCCTTCTCTGTGGATGACATCGACGAAGCCCTCGAGACCGCGGCGAAACACGGATGTCATCCACTCCGCGGTGTCGCGACCTATGGCGACCTCTACAAACTCACGTATCTGCGCGGGCCAAGTGGCATCCTCGTGATGTTCGCTCAAGACCTGACCAAGAAGTAGAGGGTCACCTCATGACGTCTCGAGGAGCGTGGGGTCCGTTGACGATCGGCGCAATCTCGGCGACCCTTCTCCTGGCCGGTGCTCGTGCCCCGCGGTGACGGGGACGTCGGTGTGCATCGACTGGGTGTACTTCGAGAGTCCCGCGGATGCGGCGACCGAAGCCGACGCCGTCGTCATCGGAACGGTAGAGGAACAATCCGGGTCAACCACGTACACGACCTTCCAGCGACGACTTGGAACGTGAACGTCGACACCTGGATCAAGGGCGGCCCTACGCCTCATCACATCGTCGTCACCTCGCTCCCCAAGAGCGGCGACGAGGTCGGCGACAACATGGCCGACGCGGTCGGCACCGGCCAGGTGGTGCTCTTCCTCCGCAATGGCACCGACGGGTGGGAAACCTTGACGCCGTTCCACGGCGTCACTCCCGTCGGATCCGACGGAGATCTGCCCACAGAATGGCCTGACGACCTGTACGACTAGCACCCAGTCGCACACGATCGCGCTGAGATCGATCCGTCACCAGTAACACGAAAGCCCGCGGAGATCCGCGGGCTTTCGTTACTGTCTCAACACAGTGTGCGCCCGAAGGGACTCGAACCCCTAACCTTCTGATCCGTGTACGCCCACGCCCTCGGCCAGCCAATCGAGTGACTGACCGGTGACCGCCGCCCAGCGCACGAAATAGGACGCGCCTGGCTCGGTGCGGCCCTGCTCCCATCCGCTCACTGTCGAGCGCGAGACGCCAATAGCGGTCGCGATGTCGGCCTGTTCCATGTCGGCCAGCAGGCGAGCGGCGCGCAGCCTCTTCGCCAGGCTAAGACCCGTAACGGTGATTGTGCTCATGACGCCGAGCATAGAGCCTTCGTGCTACATATCGCGACACGCCGCGCCAAATACACGTATCCGCGTGTCGCGTCTGCTTTCGTGCCTTTGTGCGACAAATCAATGCATCACGCTACAAGAGGCATATGTGCCCCTGGGTGACCAGGGGCTAACGAGGGGATGACCCAGGCCGATTCTAGGCCGACCACCCGCCGCCACGAGACGGACCGGGAGACACGCGGGATGCGCTCCGCGAAACAAGATGCAACCCGAGAGACGACGGGGCCGCGGTAAAGGCATGACCGGGCGCGGCCCCATCCCTTCACCTCCAGCCCGTCGCCTCATCTCCCGTCCGTGTCGAACTAACCATTCGAGCACTCCAAGGCTCCAGCCTGGCTCCGTCAAGCAGCCCCGAGTGTCCCCTCCCGTGCTCTCACGCATAGGGGGGGGCACCCACCTCACCAACCTTCACCATCAAGCAGGGACGACGGGAACATGCCCCACGCACACAACTTCGACCCCGTGAGCGGGTGGTGTGGATGCGGATACCGAGACGACGGACGCCTGATCAACAAGCAGGGAGTCATCTACCGACAAGCCCGCGAAAAGACCACCCGCACGACGAACGAACAGGAACCCACCACATGAGCACCACCATCACCCGCGACGACGCGGCATCAGCCCTCGCGGACTTGGTGGCCGGGACCACCGACGCCCGCGAACACCTCGCAGCAGGAAACGACGACCTCGCGGGAACGCTCGCCCTCGATGTCGCCATGCGCCTCTGGTCCATGGATGCCGTGGTGCTCCGCCAACTGCTCGCCGCCGCGCTCGACGCCCTGGCCGACGAGATGACCGCATGACCACGCCACGACCCACCCACGCCGTGCTCTCAGCCGTGACCGAAGCCACCGACCTCATCGACGCCGCCCGAGTACTCGCCAAGACCGCCGACCGCTCGGCCATGCCCGAGACGGCGAAACAGTGCCGAGCCATCGCCCACGACCTCGACGGCTGGCGCACCCGACTCATCGAGGACGGCGAGACAGAACTCGACGGCACGCTCCAGAGCATCGACGCCGCGACCGAGTACCTACCCGCACACGCCGCCCACATCGGTCGAGGCATCCGCCGATGATCAACCCCGACACCATCCCCATGCCCCATCGCGCTCAGCATCGGCGCGATCCTCACCGCGATCTACCTCACCCAGAAATGGAACAGCCGATGACCACCACAGCCATGTTCGTAGCCGAGTGCGCCTGTGGTGCATCGCTCGCGACCGAGACGCCCTCGATCCTCATTCACGAACTCCAGGGCGCACACACCGCCGTGCCCTCGACCTGGATGGAACCGGCGCAGCCCACCGCCGTCCCCGCGACCGCGCCGCGCATCCGTGTCGAGCGCGAATACCTCGGCTACTTCTGGGTAGTCCTCTACGGATACGGGCCGCACGACATCTGCCAGCATCTCACATGGCGCGGCGCGATCACCTGTGCCCTCGAGCGTGCGCGCCTCCGAGCGGTCGGCATGGTCGGGCGGTGGTGAGGGGGTGAGCGCCAAGCATCAAGACCCCGAGTACCGGCGCAACGCCCGCACCATTCGCGACCGCGTCGCATCCGCCCACCGCCGAGGCGATGCCGTGCCGTGCTGGCGCTGTCGCCGCGCCATCACACCAGGGATGCGCTACGACGTAGGCCACATGCGAGGCCCGAGCCACGCCATCGGCAACCTGTCACCCGAGCACCGCCACGAGATACCGGGCATCTGCCCAGGCAACCGCGCCACCGGTGGCCGAGTCGGCGCTCGCATCGCGAATGCACGACACACACCCACCGTCCCAGCCGAGCGCGTCCGAGTCTGGCCGGTGTGACGGCGAGTCTTTGAGAGTCGCGCCCATCACTACCGCCGCTGGCAGCAAAATCCCCCCCCTGATCAGGACAACACCACCATGACCGAGCACGACCCGCAGGCCCCGACCGACTGGGACGGTGCGCAGCTGCCCGACGAGGTATCCGCGCACCCGTTGCTCGATGAGGCCGCATGGATCGCGCTCCGCGACTCGGGCCGGTCACCCCTCGATGAGTCCGAACTAGTCACGAGTTACCAGGCTCGGGCTGAGTTCCTGGTTGGCGCGTGGGTGCTCGACAAACTCGTGCCGCCCCGCCTCGGCGGCTCCCTGCTCGGCAACCTCCAACCGCAGATGCTCCGCACCGCCGACGTGCTTGCCGCCGAGCGATTCGTGAACGCCGCTCTGGAGCCTCGCCGGTCGGCCAAGACCACGAGCGTCTGGTGCATCCTCATCGGTCGGTGCTACATGCGCCCCGTCTACATGGCGGGCTACACCATGCTCACGACCGCGAAGAAAGCGAACGAGCGCTTCAAACTCGACGTGCGCGACCCGATCTACCGCAAGTGGCGCGACAAGCCGACCCGACCCGTCAAGGTCAACGAGTCCAACGGCTCGATGGGCCTGGAGTTCCCCAACGGCTCCAAACTCGCCATCCTGTCGCCCAACGGTGACGACGTGCGATCAGGTGCCTACGACGTGCTCGTGATGGACGAGGGTGGCGAGGCCGAGCCTGACATGTGGGATGACATCGTGGGTGCCGTCGTCCCCTCGTTCGACACCCGCGGCGCGGGTGCGCAGCTCGTGTACGCCGGGACCGGTGGCCACTACCGAGACGGCTCCCACTTCTGGGCCGCGCTCCATGACCCCGCAGCCGGCCGACTCCGCTACGGCGTGCCCGACGACTTCAACGACGACGCCCTCACCTCGTGGGACACCGTGGGGCCGATCATCGACGCGATACACCCCGGCCTCGACGGCCTCACCACCCTGGAACAGATCAAGCGGAACTACCATTTGCTCGGCCCGGCCCGGTTCGGCCTCGAATACTGCGGCCATTTCGGTCGCGCGGCGGGCAACGACACCGCCGTATCGCTGACCGCATGGGAGAACACCCGCCTCGACAGTGCGATCCCGACCGGCGTCACGCCGATGTCGCTGGCGTTCGCCGTCCACCCCGGTGGTGCGTGGGCGTCCATCGCCCTCGCGTGGCTACTCGACGCCGCGCCCGGTGACCTCGTGGCCGCAGCGATGTCGCTGGAGGGCGACGACATACCGCCACGCATGGCGTTCAAGATCGTCCACCACCAGCAGGGAAACGCGCGCCTGGAGTACGTGCTCCGCGACCTCGCCCGCACGCACCGGCTCCCGGTCACCTACGACAACGCCCCACAGGAACGCGCCATCGTGGAACGCCTCGGACGGATCGCCCGACCCCGAGTGCAGTCCACCCCGATGAGCATGGCCGACAAGTCCGTGGCGACCGCGGCCCTGCTCAACGGCATCGAGCACGGAACCATCGACCACTGGGCACAGGAACCGCTAGACGCCGCCGCCGCCCTCGCCGTCTACCGGCCTGGAAAAATGCGCCTGCTCGGCGTGCCCGACGACACCGACCCCGCCCAGGAAATCACGCCCCTGGAGGCCGCAGCTGCCGCGATCCATGCCCTGCCGACGACCGCGCCCGCTCAGCATTTCGGGTCCATCGTTGTGGCCGACTGACAGAGTTATCCACAGACTCAAGTAGACAATCTACAAAGAATCGGCCTAACGTTCCCACCGATGTCACGCCTCACTAACGCCGTCTCGGCCCTGCTCCCCGGCTTCATGTTCCCCTGGAGCGTGCCGTCGTCGCACCTCCAGGCCCTCGTGTACAAGGATCTCGCCGGGGCCGACGACGCCGAACTCGTGACCCGAGCCGTTGCCATGCGGGTCGCGCCGGTCAAGCGTGGCCGCGCCGTCATCCTCGGGCGTCTCGCTGACCTCCCCATGGAACTCGGCCAGGTCATCAACGGCAAGTTCGTGGCCGACGAGACACAGCCCGAATGGCTCAGCCGCACCGACAGCATCGCCACGACGCCCTGGTATCGGTTCGCCTCGGCGCTCGATGACGTGCTGTTCAGCGGCTGGGCGCTCTGGAGCGTCACCCGCGACGACGCAGGGGCGATCACCGACGCCGACTACATTGAGCGCAGCCGCTGGAAGTTCGACCAGACATCTCCCACCGGTGTCTCCATCGGCATCGGCAACGCCACCACCGGCATCATCTGGGTTCCCGTGGATGACGCCTCCACCGTCGTCCTGTTCGCTGGCCCCGATGACGGCCTGCTCGAATCCGCACAGGACTCGATCCGCGGATGGCGACACATGGAACGCGCCTGGGTCGGTCGCGTCCGCAACCCCATCCCTCTCATCGTCATCAGCGAGAAGGAACTCGGCGGGGCGACCGAGCCGGAAGCCAAGGCTGTCGTGGATTCGTTCGCCGCAGCTCGCACCGCCCCGAACGGTGCCGTGGCTTTCGTCTCGGCCAAGTTCGACGTCAAAGCGATGGGCGAGGCCAAGGCCGACCTGTTCAACGAGGGCCGCAACGCCGCCCGCATCGACATCGCCAACCACATGAACCTTCCCGTTTCCTACGTGGACGGCTCCACCGCCACCTCATCGCTCACCTACGTCACCCAGGAAGGCGACCGCAACGCGCTCGTGGACGACCTGGAGTACTGGCTCGTGCCGTTCGAGGCCCGCCTCTCCGAGGCCGACGTGGCTGGCGCAGGAAAGTGCATCCGGTTCAACCGCTCCAACCTCACCGCCACCCCCAACGACCCCTACGGCGCGACCGCCCCGCGGGACGCCGCGCCCGCCCTGGAGGCCACCGCATGACCAATCACCTGTTCGCCGTGGACACCGAGGCCCGCACCATCGAGGGCCTGCTCGTGCCGTTCAACGAACTGAGCCGCCCGAGCATCACCACCGAGCCGGTCATGTTCACTGCGGCATCCGGCCTCACCGTCCCCACCGACCCGACCGTCGCCACCCTGTATGACAACGACCATGACCGGTTCGAGCCTCGCGGGCGTGGTGTGGAGTTCGCCACCACGTCCGCGGGCGTCACCGCCAAGTTCTCGGTGGCCCGAACCGCCGAGGGTGACGCCCTGCTCTCGCGCGCAGCCAAGGCCAAGGCGGACGGCGTGCCCCTCCGACTGTCGGCAGAAATCAAGGGCCTGGTGCGCAAGGGTCGTGAGGCCATCGCCGGGGCCATCACCGGCGCCTCCATCGCCTCCGAAGGCGCGTTCGCATCCGCGGCGCTGTTCTCCGCCGAGACGAGCGAACACGACGAAAGCCGCTACACCGACGAGCACGGCGTGACCTGGCAGCGAGTCCGCGACACCGAAACCGTCACCGACGACGACGGCACCACGACCACCACGACGACCGTCGTGGAATCCACCACGACCGACACCACCACCGCCGAGGCCCCCGAGGCCGAACCCCAGGAAGAGGAAACCGCCCTCATGAGCGCCACCACCATCGTCCCCGGCCAGGTCCAGCAGGACCGGCCCGCCCCGAGCCTCAACGGCCTGTTCTCCGCCATCGCGCGACAGGACCCCGAAGCGCTCCGCGAGTACCGCGGCGCGGGCGAACTGTTCGCCCTCGCACAGGTCCAGCACTCCGGCCCCACCACCGTCACCATCGGCGCGGACACGCAGCAGAGCGGCTACCTGGGCGAACTCTGGACCCGTGCCCCGTTCAACCGGCGCATCGTTCCCCTGCTCCAGACCGCCGCGCTCACCTCGTGGAACATGAAGGGCTGGCGCTGGGTCGCTGGCAAGACGCCGACCGTGAGCGACTACAACGGCAACGCCGAGGAAGTGCCCTCGAACCCGGTGGACACCGAGCCGGTCGATGTCAACGCCTCGCGCCTCGCAGGGGGCCACCGCCTCGACCGCCGCTACACCGACTTCAACGACCAGGAAGTCGTGGCCTCGTACCTCGTCAACCAGACCGAGGACTACAAGCGCAAGACGGACGGCAAGGCCCTCACCGCCGTGCTCGCCGCCGCGACGACCACCGCGCCCGGTGCCGTCCCCGCGGGCATCTCCAAGGGCCTCGCCGCCATCGTGGACGGCGCGCTCGGCGTCATCGCCACCGAGAACGCCCCGTCCTACGCGCTCGTGGACCCCGCCCTGTGGCGCGACATCCTGCTCACGCCCAAGGACGACATCCTCGCCTACCTCGAAACCGGATTCGGCTTCGAACAGGGCACCGGCCCCGGCTTCACTATCCGGCCCGCCGCGACCTCGGGCAAGGTCATCGTCGGCGCAAAGGAGGCGCTCACGTTCTACGAACTGGGCGAGACGCCCATCCGCGTCGATGGCATCGTCCCCGGCAATGGCGCGACCGACGTGGCCGTGTTCGGCTACTGGGCCACCCTCGCCAACAACGCCGCCGCCATCCGCTCGGTCACCCCCGCCTGACCCGAGAGGACACGTAGAGATGCCGTGGCTTGACCTGGAGAACGAAACCGACCGCGAACTACTGGAGGTGGTGTGGCCCGACTCGGCCAGCCTGTCCGACGCCGTGCTGTCGGTGTACCTCTCGGTGGCTCAGGCCGCGTGCATCGCTTACGCGCCCGCACTCCCCACGGACGCCGCTGTGCCCGATGCCTGGCGACTCGCGCAGGCCATGGACGCCGCGAACACCTACAACGCCGCCGTCGCCTCACCGAGCGGCGACGTGGACGGTGGCACTTTCGGCCTCGTCGCGCACCCGCTCGACTGGCAGGTAAAGCAGCTGCTCCGCCCCCAGTCGGGCGTGGGGGTGATCCTGTGAGCATCCGCGCCGACCTCGCCGCCAAACTCCGCAACGACTGGCGCACCCACCCCACCCTCAAGCGGGTGCGCGTCGTGTCCACCGAGCGCGGCCTCGGCACCATCACCACCCCCACGGTGCTCATCCGACAGAAAAGCATCGGCAAGGCCAAAGAGATGCCGAACTCCCACTGGGCGGTCGGCATGATGCTCACCGTCATCACCCGGCACACCGACCCCGAAAAGGGCGCATCAGAACTCGATGACATCGTGCCCGCCGCGCTCGCGTACCTCGACAAGGCATTCATCCACGAGGACGCCACCGCAGTCGGCTGGGGCACCGACCGCCTCGCCTACGACATTCCCACCACCGTCCTCGCAACCAAGGAGTAGCCACCATGGCATCCATCGCCCTCACTCCCATCGTCCTCAACGACATCGACCTGAAGATCGGTGCCGACAACTACGAGGCCAGCGTCTCCAAGGTCGAACTCGTGCCGACCACTCCCACCGTCACCTGGCGCGGCATGACTCCCACCGCGGTCCAGCAGATCGCGGGCACCGCCACATGGGTGATGAACGTGTCTGGTGCGCAGGACCACGCCACCGCGTCGTCACTGTCGCAGTACACGCAGACGAACGCCGGGGCCATCAAGACCGTGACCCTGAAGCCCAAGAAGGGCACGACCGTGCCGACGTACACCGTCGATGTCCTGATCGTCGCCACCAAGATCGGCGGCGACGTGGACACCATCGGCACCTTCGACGGCTCGTTCCCCTGCAACGGCGCACCCGTCCGCACCGTCGCCTGACCCCGCACGACGATGACTCGTGGCCTGATCGACGTGCGTGCATCGCGCGAACTTCTGGCCACGATTCTCGCCATCCGCTCGCTCGACAAGACCCTCCGCAAAACCATCCGGCAACACACCAAAACCCTCGGCCAGCCGGAATGGCAACGCACCCTTGCCGAGCGGGTAGACAGCCGGATGCAACACCGGATGCTCGTGGACACCGCCGTGCTCACACCATCAGACAACGGCATCCGGCTCCAGTCGGCCTCCAAGGGCCGCGCACTCTCCGGTGGCCTCAACCCGAAACAAGACGCCTACGTGGCCGAGTTCGGCGTCGAAGCCAAGACCACGACCTACAACCGCAAGAGCCGGAACGGTGGCACGCACCAAGTTCGCCGCCGAGTCACCAACGGCCTACCCGCCCGCAACGCCAAGGGTCACGTGTTCTTCCCCGGTGCGCACGAGTTCGCGGCCCGCGCGATGTCGCTATGGGTGCAAACCGTCGTCCGCACGATCATCAACGCCGCAGAAGGAAAACAGGAATAATGGCCGGTTTCAGTCTCGACGTCACCACCAACGCCAAAGGTGCCGTAGCCGAGGTGAAACGGCTCGGCGGCAGCCTCGATGATGTCGCCTACGCCCTCGATGATGTCGCACGCGAGGCGCAGCAGTCGGGCACCAGCACCGAGAAAGCCCTCGACAAGATCGGTGACGCCGCCCGCGACTCCGCGCGCGACATCGACAGTGCCGGATCGAAGGTAGAACGCACGTTCCGCGACCTCGTGCAGGACGCCAAGAAAGCCGAGCGCGCCGTCGATGACGTGGGTGATGGCGGGCGCAACATCGGCACCAAGATCAGCGAGGGCACACGCCGCGCAGAGGAAGGCCTCAACGAGTTCCGCGACGAGGCCAGCAGCACGGCGCGCGAGGCGGCGGCATCCTTCGACGGATCGGCCCAATCGGTCGGTGACGCCTTCCAAGAAATCGCCGCCAACGCATTCGCGGGATTCGGCCCCGCGGGTGCCGTCGCCGGTATCGCCGCCGCAGCTGGAATCGGTGCAGCTGTCGCCGGATTCGAGGCCGTCGATGAGGCCAACAAGCGATCGCAGGAACGCATCGATGAGTGGGTGCAGAAGTACATCGACGGACAGGGCCGCGTGCAGGAAGAGGCCGTCCTCACGGGCGTGCAATCCATGTTCGGTGACCCCGACGAGATGAAACGCGTAACCGACATCATGGCCGCGAGCGGCCTGGAGCAGTCGCAGATCATGCGCGCGATGGCCGGAGACCTTGAGGATGGCCGCGCTGTGACCGACGCTCTCGCCGGTGCGCGCGGCAACCTCACCACCAAGATGCAAGAGAACCAGGCCGCCCACAAGCCCTACATGGACGGCCTCCAGGCCGAGTCGCAGGAAGTCCTCAAAGCCGAGGATGCCTGGAAGAAACACACCGGCGAGCTCGACAAGGCCACAAGCCAGTACTCGACCTACGCCGACGCGCTCTCCACCGGCCTCGTGCGGATGGCTGAGACGGAAGTCGCAGCCGGTCGCGCCTCCAAGTCCGTCGATGAGTTCGGTGACTCGGTGTACGTGCTCCCCGATGGCAAGCAAGTGATGGTTGACGCCGAAACCGGCAAGGCCACCCAGGACATCGAAGAGTTCAAGCGAATCGACATCGACACCAAGCGCACCACCGTCGTCGTGGACGTGGACGACTCCGCCGTCCGCCGATGGGTGCCACCCGTCAAAAACGGCACCGTGCAATACCGCAACGGCAACACGATGAGTTGGGAGTAAGCCATGGCCGATGTCATCACCTCGGGCGCGACCGTGATCACGCCCACCCTCATCCTCGGCTACGAATCGACACGCGCACCTGGCACTATCGTCCACGACATCATCGGGCGCGCCAACCCCGACGTGACGCTACGCCCCGCGGGCACCCGCACGGGTCGCATGGAACTCGGTTTCATTGGCGAGGCGGACAGTTACGCCGCTGAGACGGCTCTGAGCACCGCCGCCGTATTCACCCTCACGAGCACCGACCGCCCGACTGTCGCACTCTCCTTCATCGTGAAGGAAGGCGGCACCATCACGCGCACCCTGGACGACGAGACGCGAAACGCCTGGACCGTCGCATTCGACTGGCGAGAGGTGACCGCCTAATGGCCATCACAACCCACGTCTACACCGCGAAGGTAGGCACAACAAACCTGTCGGTGCGGCGCGGCAAACTGTCTCTGGACTCCACGCGCGCGCCGCACGTCCAAGGCGATGGCATCGAGATTGCGATGCCCGGTTCCTGGTCCACCGTTTCAGGTAAGCCAGTGTGGACACCGAACGCGGCCACGCTCGACGCGCTGGACCCGCGCACCAGCCCTGCACCCCGCGTCATCGTGACATGCTCCGCAGGCATCCCGCGCACCTTCAATCTGCATGTTCGCGGTCGGTCGATTGACCACCGAGCCGGGACGGTCACCCTGTCTCTCGCATCCGATGAGGGCCTGCTTCAGGACTACGCCCCGCTCTCCGACAATCCGACGCCCCGCGCCTATGAGGCATCGCTCCGAGGCGTCATCAACTACGTACTGGGCGTCGTGCTACCCGGCACCACTCTCGCCACGTCACCATCCACAGATGCCGATGTGACGGCATACTGGTCCCTGACCAACGAACTCCCGAACCCCGGTGGCGAGGTGGATACCGCTGGGTGGTCGGCGTCCGTCAACTGCACCATCTTCTCCCAGACCGCGGGCGCGTTCGCGGGCAGTAAAGCGATTGGCATCACCGCGAACGCGGCAGGCCCGCTCGCCTTCCTTGCAATGGACCCTGCGCGGCGGCAGGCCGTGCGCCCTGGGGAACTGAAGACATTCCGTCTGGCGTTCAAATCGAACTACGCATCCGGTCGCACCGCGCAGCTCTCGCTCCGCTGGTACAACTCGCAGGGCAATGCATTCGGCGCGGACACACTGGGGCCGGTGCACACGCCGACCACTACCGGATGGACAGACGGCCTGTACGTCACCGGCACCGCCCCCGAAGGTGCCGCATCCGTCCTTCTCATCGTCACAATCACCGGCTCCACCGCGGCGGGCCAAGGCTACTACGTTGATTCAGCCGCACTCTACACGGGCGACTTCCGCGGCTATTTCGACGGCAACACAACCGGCCCCAACTACGTCTATGCGTGGACCAACGGCGCACACGTCTCGACATCGACGCGCAAGGCGATCATTGAGCGACCGCCCGAGGCGCTCACCTGGAAGGCGGGACAGAGCGCCCTCGACTTCCTACGCCCCCTGATTCAGTCCAAGGGTTTCCGCCTGGTGTGCGACGAGAAACGCAAATGGACCCTGCGAAACGAGGCATACGCCGCAGACGGCGCGCTCGCGCTTCGCACAGGCGTAAACCTGATCACCGCCGACGAGTCGATTAGCCGCAACAGCGGGTACTGGTTCGATGCCCGTACAACCCGCTACCGCTGGACCGACGCAGCCGGGGTACAGCAGGAACGTGTGGACTCCTACGCCCTCACAACGCCCCACACACGGCTCACGCTACTCGAAATAGACGCTGTGTATCCCGGCCCCGGACGGTCTGAATATGCCGTGCGGCGCGCGCAGGGCATCGGGCGCGAGGTCACCGTATCCACGGTCAGCGACTGGACAGCCGCAGCAGAACAAAACGTCTCTGTGACGCTCCCAGACACCCCCGTCCAGATCGGCCTCACACAGTCGGTCACGTACGACCTCGGCACCGACGAAATGACCGTGACAACCCGCGCGACCGACACCCCGGCAGGGGCCATCAACCTCCTCACCGGCACCGTCAACACCCTCACCGGCACCATCAACTCACTCACCTAGAAAGGGGCACCCCCAATGGCAGCCACGCCCGCCGCCGTCCTCGCCTCGGGGGCCGACGCGACAACCGCCGGCTTCTACACATCGACCGGCACCGAACCGGCATCCGACCTCGATGCGTGGATCAACTATGTACTCGACATCGTTGCGCAGCGCACCAGCGCCGTCGCGCCCATCGCGAAGGGCGGCACGGGCGCTACGACCGCCGCCGCCGCACGCGCCAACCTCGCACTCATCGCCGCGAACGTGCCCACCGTCCCCGGTGGTTCCGGCTCCAGCACCGTGCAAGCCGACCTCGACTTTCTGGGAGCATCCGTCACCGCCCTGTCGGCGGGAAAAGCCGACCTCTCCATGGTGGCAGCGAAAGCGAACACCACGGACCTCAACTGGGTGCAACAGGGCAACCTCACTGCCGACGTATACAACCGCGTCATTGGTGGCTCCTACCGTGTCGCCTACATCGGATCAACCGGCCTCCTCGGCTACGTGCCCTCCACGCGCACGCTCAAGCAAGACATCGAGACGGCCACCATCGACGTACAGGCCGTGCTGGCGCTGGACGTGGTGACGTTCCGTTACAAGGCTGACCCAGGCGGCCCGCTCCAGCACGGCCTGATTGCCGAAGACCTCGACGCGCTCGGCCTCACCTGGCTCGTGGACTACGGCTCCGAGGGCGACACCCCCCAGGGTGTCCGCTACGACCTCCTGTCCCTCGCACTCATCCCCGCCATCCGCTCCGCACACCAGCGCCTCGACGCCATCGAGGCGCACCTGGACGCCGTAGGAAGTGAGTTCTAGTCATGCGACGACCCATCAACGAGCCGGTACGCATCACTGGTGACCGCGCCTCACACGCGCTCTACGGCGTCGGCCCCGCGACCGACTACGCCTGCCCAATCGGTACGCCGATCTTTGCGCCGTTCGCGGGGCAACTCTCCACCTACGTGACCACCGAGGGCGGGCTTGGGGTCATCCTCCGCGGCACGCACGCGACGTTCTACGGCCAGCACCTCCGCGTGCGCATGACGCCGGGGGCCTACGCAGAGGGCGACCGCATCGCCCTCTCGGGCAACACCGGCGCACTCACAACAGGGCCACACCTTCACTGCTACGTCATCGTGAACGCCACCAGCGAACGCCTCTCCATGGAGGAATACCTCGCGGCCACAGCCGCCACCAGCTCGAAACCCTTCACACCCAACACCCCCCAAGGAGACACCATGGCCATGGCCACCATCCGCCACCCGAACGGCAACATCTTCTTCGTCGACGACCTGGGAGCAGACAACCTCGGTGACTACCGATCCAGCGACATCGGACTCGGTGAGTTCCTCGACGCGCACGTGACCGTGAACGGCACGTACAAGCAAGTGACCGCGCGGCAGTTCGATATCGCGGTGGCCGTCGCTGAGCGGCGATGGGCAAAGAAGAAAGCCGAGATTGTCGCGGCTGTCGTCGCGGCGATCAAGTCAGCGTGACCCTAACCGTGCCCACCCACGTCTACCGCACCCCACGCGCCGCACAACGCGACCGAGGGGGTGTGCCCACCATCGTCCCCGGTCAGTACGCCGTCCACGAGCGGCGCGGGCACCTCGCCCGCCTCACCGCGGGATGGATCAACACGAAAGGCCCCACGTGACAACCGACCCCATCGAAATCCTTTACGCGCGGCTGGACGAGCGACTCAAGACCATCGAGCGCGAGATGGGTTCCATTCGCGCTTCGCAGCTCGCGAACGCCGCCCCGCCCGCCCGCCCGTCGTGGCCGACCATCACCGCGGCACTCGCCGCCGTCGCCGCACTCATCATCACCCTGGCAACCAAGCTCTAAGGAGACACCATGCCCAGCATCAAGTGGTACCTCGTCCGCCGCTACGTCTACGGCGTGGCCATCGCTGTCGGCGCGATCCTCGTCTACCACCGGGTGATCCCGCCCGAGGCGCTGGCGGTCTACCTGCCGCTCGTGCTCGCCCTGTTCAACACGCGGCCACCGGCAACACCGGACGAGGCTCCCTAGGCGTCCGTGGGGCGGGTCGGGGCCACGCCGGTACGCGCGTACTCCAGCGCATCCACGTCGGCCTCGACACCGCCCTGAGCCTTCCACACGGCGTAGTACTTCAGCGCCGATACCACCGCGCCACGCACCACGAAATACAGCACCGCCGCGCTGACGACAACGGCGACAAGATAGACGATGATGGCAGTAATGGGGTCCATGCCGGTCACCCTACCGCCTCGACAAGCCGATGCCCCGCACGGGACGCCGCCTCCACGATCCGGCGCTTACGGTCATCCGGCTGGCGCACATACACGCGCACCATATTCAGGTTCGCCCACCCCATCAGATCAGCGATGACGTAGGGGTCACCCTCGGCCTGCATCCAAAACCGGGTGGCCGCTCGATGCCGCAACTTGTGCATCGTCCAGATGCCGCCCAGCAGCCGCGCGACCCGCTTACCGACCCACTGGGGAGACACGTGGCCGTGATCCTCGCCAGGGAACAGGTAGCCGAGTCCCCTGTCCTCCACGAGCGCCACCAGCGATTCAGCCATCGCGCGCGTGAGCGGCACATAGCGAATCTTCGACCCCTTGCCATGCACCCGCAGATCATGCCCGAGCAGCGTCTCGATGATGTCGCGGCCCTGGATCACCGCGACCTCGGTGCGCCGTAGGCCGTGCTCTGCCGCCAGATCGATCCACAGTTGCTCGGTCGCGTCGGCACGGATCAGGGCCTCCAGATAGACGCGATCCGGCACCGGCTGGGGGTCAGGGTCAGACGGCGCGATACGCACCACTGTCGCGGTCGGATCGCTCGATGTCAGGCCCGCAGCCTGTCCCCACCGGTAGAACTCCACGAACGTGTTACGACGCCCGCGGCGCGTCTCCCGCGCCCACGTTTGCGCATCCATGTAAGCCACCAGGCCCGCACCATCGAGCGACCACGGGCCGACGTGGACACGCACGGCCATGTGCGCGAGGTGCTGACGGCGTGACGCTACCGACGTGGCCGCGATGCCCGCCGCTCGCTGGGCGGCGAGGAAGCCCTCAATCGCCCTATCCCAGTCCGGTGACATTAGAACGCTCTCACCAAATAATCATAAGGAAAGATTCAGCGGGTCTTGTGCGTGGCGTAACGCGCCTGTGCGGCCTGTCTGGTAGTACCCAGGGCATCCCCGATGTACGCCCACGAGCGGCCCACCGAGCGCTGACCCTCGACGGCCACGCGGATAGCGGCCTCCAGGTCATCCCTGAGAGACACCAACTCGGCCAACTCGAACTCATCGCTATCTGCAACACGCTCTCCAGCGCGGCGGATGATCCGACGTGCGAAACCGAGCCAGCGGGCCGTTTCCACCTCGTGACGGGCCATCACACGACCCCGGCCAGGGTAGGCAGTTCGCTGTCAAGCGAAACTTGACGTGGCTCGAACGCGGCCAACGCGACCTGTAGGCCCTCGACCGGGACGACGGCGTTGCGCATCGCCATGCGCTGGTCGGGCACCGATCCGGGTGTGAGTGGGGGCAGGCCGTATGCCTCCGCGTACTGGGCCGCGGTGGTGGACGCGCGCAGCCGGAATGCGCTGTGGAAGGGCGCGATCATCGCGGGTGGATTGCTCATCCAGTAGTAGTGGCGCTCGGTCACTAGGTCAGGCAAGACCGGGGGCGTGTAGTACGTGTGCACGTTCTCGACCACGTACCGGCCACCGTATTCGCGCAGGTACTCCACTTCGACCCACAGACGCGGGTCGGGTTCCGGTTCGATGCCCTTGCGCTTCGCCACGTTGATCGCCAGCCGCGAGTGAGTCGGGCACGGCGGTGACGTCCATACGGCGTCGTAGTCCTCGGCGTGCTTCATCACGAACTCATGCGCATCCTCCACGAGCACGCGATCCTGGGGGTAGCGGCGGGCGTACTCGGCGGCAACACGTGGGTCTAGTTCGACAGCGGTGACGCTCCACTCAGCGGGCCACAGGTGACGATTCCCGCCGATACCCGCATAGGCGTTGAGCACGCGCAGCTCAGCCACGATCCCGCCGCCGTCCGCCTGTGCGGCGCAGACGTGTCGCGCCAATCTGGACGGCCGCCGAGGCGAGGCCGAGCACGGCGATGCCTGCCGCGAGGAAAGCCATGCCGATCATGCGAACACCTCAGTGCCGACGATGCTCCAGAACGCATCGTGCATCTCAGGCGCGCACCAGCCGCACGAGCACCCGAGGTCGCAGTCTCCGCGCCCGTGCCGGTCACGACAAGAGCACCGGCCCGCGTGTGCGGTACCGGTGCTCTCGGTGGCCATCAGGTCGTGCTGAGCGAACGATCCGAACTCGTGCGCCCGAAGGGACTCGAACCCCCAACCTTCTGATCCGTAGTCAGATGCTCTATCCATTGAGCTACGGGCGCATGGCTTCACTCTCGCAAGGCCGTGGATCAGCTTAGCGCACGCCCCGGGCATCCACCGAATCGAGCCCGGACTATTCGAGCTCCCCGGGATCGACGCCGCCGGGCGTGAGGTCGGCGGCGTCGATGATGTCGGGCAGCTCGCCCGCCTCGCGCAGCTTCTGCTGGGTCTGGGCGTTGCGGCGGTTCGCGCGCAGCTTCGGCAGGTCGACGAGGCGCAGCGCCTGCATGCGGGCGTTGCGCATGCGCTCATAGTCGGGCTCGGGGTCGGGGCGGGATGCCTCGATGCGCAGCGTCCGGTCGATGTTGTGGGCGACCTCGGCCCAGGCGGCATCGCGGGCATCCTCGATCAGCTTGCGCAGCTCGTCTTCGTTCTCGGCGCGGGCGCGCAGCTCGCTCGCGACGTGCAGCGACTGCTTCGCGCGGCGACGCAGGTTTCGCACATCGCGGCTGCGATAGTCGTGGGTGCCATCCGAGTCGGAATGCCGCGTGCGTGCACGCTTGCGCTCGCGTTCGGTGCGCTCGGCATCCTCTTCGGCCTCAGCGGCGAGAGTCTCGAGCGCTTCGCGCGCCTCGGGCACGTACCGATCGAGGTCGAAGTCCTCACCCTCGGCCAGGATGTGCACGAGAATCGTGTTCTTCAGGCTCAGTCGGGTTGCCGCCGAGGCGATGTAGAGCCCCTCGGCGACGACATCGCGCGTGCGCACGCGCTTGCGTTTTCCCTGCTCGGCCACGACTCTCCTCCCCATCGATCCTAGGTTGCGGCACCGCCGCGAGGGGACGACTGAGCGCCGTGAGATGTTCGTAAGCCGAGCAGGCGCGCGTCATAGCAAGCGCATAGCGAGCCATCGCTCAATGGAACTCCCGATACCCATCAGGAGACGCCATGACCCAACTCGCCACCGCCCTGCTCGACCTCGCCGCCATTGCTGTGCTCGCCTTCGCGGTCTACTACCCCCGCCACCGCCGCCGCGACCTCGCCGTCGCCTTCGTGGGGGTCAACGTGGGGGTGCTCGCGGTCTCGATGGTCCTCTCCGACGCGACGGTCGGCGCGGGGCTCGGGCTCGGCCTGTTCGGGGTGCTCTCGATCATCCGCCTGCGCTCGCGCGAGATCGAACAGAGCGAGATGTCGTACTACTTCGCATCCCTCGCGATCGGACTCATCGCGGGCCTCTCGTCCGGCATCACGTGGCTGAGCGTCGTGCTCATCGCCCTCGTCGTCGGCGTTCTCGCCATCGTCGACAGCCCGGCCCTGCTGCGCCGCTCGCGCGAACAGCAGCTCGTGCTCGACCGCGCCTACCCCGACGAAGACGACGCCCGGGCCGCCGTCGAGCAGCTGCTCGGCACGAGCGTGCATCGCCTGTCGGTGCGCAGCGTCGACCTCGTGTCGGACACGACTGTCGTCGACATCCGCTACTCCGCGCCCCGCCCCGGTTCGGCCCCACAGCGACAGCGCGAGACCCTCACCACCCTGGAGACGAACCGATGACCGCCGCGCCGCGCGCGCCGCGAGCGCTCGCGCCGCTCGTCGCCCTGCCGGGCATCGACCTCGACGGACTCAACGCCCAGGCTGAACTGCAGACCCGCGTCGACCGCAAATACGTCGTGCCGCGCGCGGCGCTGGCATCCGTCCTCGCTGACCTGCCCTCGCAGACCCGCGTGCTCGAGGTCGGCGGCGAGCGCTCGCTCCGCTACGCGTCGCAGTACTTCGACACCCCCGACCTCGACAGCTACTACGGCGCCGCGCACGGCCGCCGGCACCGCTTCAAGGTGCGCGCCCGCACCTACGTCGACTCGGGCGGCTCGTTCCTCGAGGTCAAGACGCGCGGGGGCCGCTCGGCGACCGTGAAGAACCGCGTGCCGGTGCGGGGCGACGAGCTCGACGACGACGCCGTGGCGTATGCGACGGACCTGCTGATGGATGCCGGTGTGCCCGGCGCCTCGGCCCTGGCATCCACTCTCGTGCCGACACTCGTGACCCGGTACCGCCGCGCGACACTGCTGCTGCCGAGCGGCGGCGGCGATGAGGCCTCTCGCGGCACGATCGACACCGAGCTCACCTGGATCGCCCGCGACGGTCGCCTGCTCGAGCTGCCGGGCTCGGTCATCGTCGAGACCAAGTCGGGCCAGCGCGCCGGAGCGCTCGATCGCGCGCTGTGGCGGCGCGGCCATCGCCCCGCCACCGTCTCGAAGTACGGCACGGGCATGGCGACGCTCTACCCCCGCCTGCCCGCGCACCGATGGCGCCGCGTGATGACGCGGCACTTCGCGCCGGCGCAGAACGCGTCCAACCCGGCCATCGCGGCCTGACCCTCCCCCACCGACGAAGCCCGACCGACATCGACCGGCCCCTGAAAGGACGGATCATGAACACCGAAGAACCCCACACCCCGCGCCGCGCGCCCCGCCGAGTCTGGCTGATCGCCGCGCCGACCCTCGCCCTCGGCCTCGTGCTGGCGGGCTGCTCGGCCACGACCACCCCTGCGGCCACGACCACGGCCGCAGCCGTCGAGGAAGCGGCCGAGACGAGCGCCGTCACCGGCGCGACCGACGCGACGCAGACCGCCGCCGATGTGCTCGCCGCGAACCAGGAGCCGCACGACAAGACCGACGATGCGACCTACGATGCGTCGACCGCGACGACGATCGACCTGTCGGGATCATCGGCGACGGTCACGGGCAACGGCGCGGCGGTCGACGGCGCCACGGTGGTCATCTCGAGCCCCGGCACCTACGTGCTCTCGGGGTCGTATACGGGCCAGGTGATCGTGGATTCGAGCGCCGACGGCCAGGTGCGGCTCGTGCTCGACGGGGCATCCATCGACACCTCCGCGGGAGCGGCGATCGACATCCGCGCCGCCGACGAGGCCGTCGTGATCCTCTCGGACGGGTCGACGAACAGCCTGTCGGATGCCTCGTCCTACGCCGACGACGCCACCGCGAACGCGGCGCTCTACAGCGCCGCCGACCTCACCATCACGGGATCGGGCGCGCTCGAGGTCACGGGCAACGGCAACGACGGCATCGCGTCGGGCGACGGGCTGGTGATCCAGTCGGGCACGATCTCGGTGACGGCCGCTGACGATGGCATCCGCGGCAAGGACTACCTCGTGATCCGCGGCGGTGACCTGACGATCGACGCGGGCGGCGACGGGCTGAAGTCCGACAACGCGGAACAGGCCGAGCGCGGCTACGTCCTGATCGAGGGCGGCACGACCCGCGTGATGAGCGGCGACGACGGCATCGACGCGGCGACCGACGTCGTCACGACCGGCGGCACCGTATCGATCACGGCGGGCGGCGGCGCGAGCGGCAACCCCGACGACGGCGCCAAGGGCGTGTCGGCGGGCGTGATCGCGGTGTTCGAGGGCGGCACGCTCGACGTGGATGCCGCCGACGACAGCGTCAACACGAACGCCTACACCCACGTGAACGGGGCGGCGGTGACGCTCGCATCGGGCGACGATGGCATCCACGCCGATCAGCAGCTCGTGGTGTCGGCCGGTGCGCTGACCGTCTCGCAGGCGTACGAGGGCCTCGAAGCCGGGCAGATCACGATAGCCGGCGGCGACACGACGCTGACGACCAGCGACGACGGGGTGAATGTGTCAGAGCCCGAGGCCGGGAACGGTGCGCAGACTCTGGTGATCTCGGGCGGCACGCTGCTCGTGGATGCCGACGGCGACGGCCTCGACGTCAACGCCGGCACGCTGACGATGTCGGGTGGCACGGTCGTCGTGAACGGCCCCACGGAGAACATGAACGGCGCCCTCGACGTCGACACCGGGATGACGATCTCGGGGGGAACCTTCGTCGCCGCGGGATCGTCGGGCATGGCCATGGCGCCGACGGCCGACTCGGCCCAGGCATCCGTCCAGTTCACCCTGTCGGGCACCGCGGCGGCCGGAACCGTGCTGTCGATCGTCGACCCGTCGGGCGCCGTGGTCGCGACCTTCACGACGAGCAAGGCGACGCAGAGCGTCGTGTTCTCGGGAGCCTCGATCGTGAACGGCCAGACCTACACCCTCAACAGCGGCGGGTCGGCGGGCGAGGCTCTGCTCGGCGGGCTCGCCACCGGCGGATCGGCCGGCGGCACGAGCCTCGCCACCGGCGTCGCCGGCGAGCAGACTTCCTCAGGGATGGGCGGCATGGGCGGCGGCATGGGCGGTGGCGGCGGCGGTCAGGGCGGCGACCGGCGGCCGTGACCGACGGGGCGTACCGTTTGCAGGATCGAGCATCGCGGCGGGGGCGTGAATTCGGTTTCGGCGGCCCCGGCGGCGAATTGGTCCTGCAAACGGTACGCGGCGACGTCCCTGTCGCGGGAATTACCACGAGGATGCGGGCGCGACAACCCCCTGCCGCAGTCCGGGCCAGGTCCGTAGCGTGGCATCCGAACCACTTCCCTGACCTGAGAGGAGCGCGCCATGGGATTCCTGGACGACGCGAAAGAGACCGCTGAAACCGCTGGCCGCAAGATCAAGGAGGCCTTCGAAGACACCACCGACCGCCTCGGCGACAAGGTCGACGAGGTCAAGGCCGACGCCGAGGTCAAGAAGGCCGAGGCCGAGCGCGACTCGGTGCAGAAGCGCAACGAGGTCAAGGCTGATCTGCGCGGAGACAACGACTGATCGCCGCACCCCACAGACCACGTCGACATCGGCTCTGATGTCGGCGTTCCGCGAAGGGCCTTGGAGCGTACTCCGGGGCCCTTTTGCGTGCCCGCGGTCTGGCGAGCGCGGTCCGGCGAGCGCCGTTCAGAGGGTGATGGTCAGAGCGCGGCGATGCGCCAGGATGCCTCGGTCGCGCCGCCCGGCTCGAGGACGATCAGCCCGGTCTCGAAGTCGTAGGCGGCGTCGTTGAAGGCATCCGGCGCGCACGTCATCGGCTCGACCGCGAGGCCCGCCCGATGGAACGGCTGCGCCGCACCGCCCGGCAGATCGGCGGTGTGGATCTGCACCCAGGGGCAGGTCGAATCCCACACGAGCTGCACGCCGACGCCCGACGGATCGGTCAGGCGCACCGTCGCGAGGCCATCGTCGGCGAACGCGAGATCGGTGTAGGCGTGGTCGAGTTCGGTCGCGCCGAGCACGTGCGGCGTACGCCAGTCGAACCGCGCGGGGTCGTCCTCGACCACGTCGTGCAGGGCGATGGGCGCCAGTGTGTCGGGCGTGACTTCGAGCACGGCGGATGCCGGCAGCTCGAATGTCCACGAGTCGAGCGGACCGGGACCCGCCACGAGGTACGGGTGCGGGCCGGTGCCGAACGGCGCGGCACCCACGCTCTCGTTGACGGCGCGCACGGTCTGCGTGAGTCCGTCGTCGCCCAGACGGAAGGTGGTCTCGAGGCGCACGCGCCAGGGGTAGCTCGTCTGCGGTTCGATGACCGCTTCGAGGGTGAGTGCGTCATCGGTCTGCGCGGTGGCCGTGAAGTCGAGCCACGCGGCGAGGCCGTGCAGGGCGTGCCCGCGCTTCGGCTCACTCAGGGCCAGTTCGTATTCGTGGCCGCCGAACGCGTAGCGCCCATCCACGACCCGGTTCGGCCACGGCGCGAGCAACGCACCGCGATAGCCGGGGCGCACCTCGTCGGCGTCGAACGGTACGACGAGGTCTCGCCCGCCGTGGCGCAATGACCGCAGGGATGCCCCGACGCTCGCGATCTCGGCTTCGTACGCGCCGGAGCGGATCGAGTACTGCGTGCCGGAGCGGGGCGTCGTCGTCATAGGACCATTCTTGCGGGTGCGCGTGCGTCCAGACCGCACGACGCGGGCGACCCAGCTCAGGCGCGGTGCGGCTCAGGCACGGAGCAGTTCAGGCGCGGAGCATCACCTTGAGCGCGGCGCGGGTGTCCATCAGGCGGTAGCCCTCGGCGGCGTCGTCGAGGGGCAGCTCGACGTCGAAGACGCGACCGGGGTCGACGGTGCCGTCGAGGATGCCCGGCAGCAGCCGGTCGATGTACGCGCGCACCGGGGCGACCCCGCCGGTCACGGTCACGTTGCGCGCGAACTGCGACCGCCCGATCGGCCCCTCGGTGTACTGCGGCACCCCGACGCGCGAGATGCTGCCGCCCGGGCGGACGATGCCGAGGGCCTGCTCGAACGCGGGCAGGTGCCCGACGGCTTCGAGCACCACGTGGCATCCGTCGCCTCCGGTCAGTTCCTTGACGGCCTCGATGCCCGCTTCGCCGCGCGCGGCGACGACCTCGGTCGCACCGAACTCGCGCCCGAGGTCGGTGCGCGATTCATGCCGGCCCATGAGGATGATCCGCTCGGCGCCGAGCTGCCTCGCCGACAGCACGGCGAGCAGCCCCACGGCCCCGTCGCCGATGACCGCGACGGTCGCGCCGGGGCGCGCGCCGCCGGTGAGGGCGGCGTGGAAGCCCGTGCCATAGACGTCGCTGAGCGTCAGCAGGCTGGCGAGGTGCTCGCTGTGCTCGTCGACCGCAACCGGGTAGAGCGTGCCGTCGGCGAACGGCGCGCGCAGCAGCTCGGCCTGCGAGCCCTGCGAGCCGCGACGGCTCGCGATGCCCGCGTGGCGGCACGAGGTCTGCAGCCCCTCGCGGCAGAAATCGCACACCCCGCACGAGAACACGAAGGGCACGATCACGAGATCGCCCGGCGTGACGGTCGCGACCTCGGACCCGATCTCTTCGACGACGCCGAGGTACTCGTGCCCCATCGACACACCGCGCGGGTTCGGCTTCATGGAGTGGTACGGATGCAGGTCGCTGCCGCACACGCACGTGCGGACGAGCCGGACGAGGGCATCCGTCGGCTCCTCGATCCGGGGATCGGGAGCGTCGATCACCCGGACGTCGCCGGGCGCGTACATGTAGGCAGCGCGCATGGTTCCATTCTCGGTGTTGTGTGCGGGCTGGGGGGCGAACGGGCGCGCGTCAGGTAGGGGCGACGACGACGAGGCCGGCCCTCGCCGCGGCGGAGGAGAGCCGCTCGTCGTAGGCCACGAAGCCCTCGAGGTCGTCACCGAGCTCGAGGGCGACGGCCAGGTGGAGCGCGTCGAGGCTGCGCAGCACGTCGGGCTCGAGCCTCCCGGCAGTGTCGTATGTCGCCGTCGATAGCTGGATGACGGTGACGGCATCGAGCAGGGAGCGAGCCGCCGGAGCCAGCTCAGCGTCGATCCGCCGCACGGCGCGCATGAGCTCAGTGCGGGTGATGTCGGAGGTCACGATGGTGCGGTCCGGCGCCGACGCCCACGCACGCAGGGCGGATGTCTCAGCCTCCTGGACGACGAGCTTCACGAGGGCCGACGTGTCGAGGTAGAAGGCCACGTCAGTACCGCTCGGCGTCGCGCATACGAGCGAGTTCGTCCGACACGGAATCGGCGACGACGGCCGGTGCGAGGTCAGCGATCGAGCGTCGCGGCGGGCGGGCGCGACCTGACGCGATGAGCGCCTGCAGCGGAGAAGCCGGGAGTGCTGCGAGCACGGCGACCGGACGTCCGCGATCCGTGATGACGATGCGCTCGCCCGCTACCGCACTCGCGACGACCTGCGACGCGCTCTGCTTGAGGGCTCGGATCCCCACCTCGCTCATGTGCTTCATTGTAGAACTTCAGTACTGCTCGGACAAGAGTCCCGACCCTCAGGGAGTGGCGCTCGTCGCGACCGGGCGGTCGGGGTGGTTCGACCACTGGCTCCACGAGCCGACGTACAGCGCCGCCTCGTGACCGGCGACGGCGAGCGCGAGGACCTCTTGCGCCGCGCTCACGCCCGAGCCGCAGTAGACGCCGACGGTCGTTCCGGGCTCGATGCCGAGGTCGGCGAAGCGTGCGCGCAGGTCGGCTGAGTTCCGCAGCAGACCCTGTGCATCGAGGTTCTCGGTGGTGGGTGCGCTCACGGCGCCCGGAATGTGCCCGGCCCGCGGATCGATCGGCTCGGTCTCGCCGCGGTAGCGCTCGCCCGCGCGCGCATCGAGCAGCACGCCGGTGTCGCTCGCGGCGAGCGCGGCGGCCTCGTCGGCGGTCAGCTGGGGCAGCGCGCCGGGATGCAACGTGACGGTGCCGGGTGCGGGCGTCACCGCGCCGGACTCGAGCGGCAGGTCGGCGGCGCGCCAGGCCGCGAGGCCGCCGTCGATCACGCGGGCGTCGACCGAGGCATCCGTCAGCATCCACCACGCCCGCGCGGCGCCGTAGCCCTGCCAGTCGTCGTAGACCACGACAGTGTCGCCCTCGTTGATCCCCCAGCGCCGGGCGGATGCCTCGAACGCCGCCGCACTCGGCAGCGGATGCCGCCCATCGGCGGGCTCGCCGTGCGCCGCGAGCTCGTCATCGAGGCGCACGAACACCGCGCCGGGGATGTGCCCCTCGAGGTAGGCCGGCTCGCCGTCAGGGCCGCCGAGCCGCCAGCGCACATCGAGGATCACGGGCGCGCGCCCGTCGCGGATCATCGTGTCGAGTTCAGCGGCGGTGGTCAGGTGCGTGGCGGTCATGGTTCGACGCTACGCCCGTGGGTGGGTGGCGGGGTCCTGCAGCACCCGCCGCCGCGCGATGAAGTGGGCGCTTACTGCGGGAACGGCGGCGCTGTTTCCGCAGCACGCGCCCACTTCATCCGCCGCGGCGAGGGTCGCCCCGGCGAAATGGGCGCTTGCTGCGGGAACGACCCAGCCGTTGACGCAGCACGCGCCAACTACGTCCGCTCCGGGCCGCCCCGCCCGTCCCCCGCCGACCCCTGGGCCTGTCGAAGGGTCGGTCGCCCGCGCTTGGGCCGCTCGGTCGACAGCTCCAGGGCCATCGCGTGCTGCGGGTGCAGGGCGAGGCGCTGTTCGGTGTGGTCGAGCCAGCGCACCTCGGCTTCTGCGGCGAAGATCATCGCGTCGACGACGAGCGACCAGGCCAGTTCCTCGGGCCCGTCGGGGTCGGCGCCGGCATACTTCGCGCGGTTCAGCTCCTGAAGCCCCGCGAGCGACGCGACGCGCTGCGTCTGGATGACCTCGGCGACGTCGACCCCGGGCAGGGTCGCGGCGACGGCGAGCTTGATCGCCAGCTCGTCGCGGGTTCCGCTCGAGCGCTCGACGGGAGCCGTCCACCACGCGCTGACCTCGGCCGACCCGGCATCCGTGATCTGCCAGTACACGTGGCCCTGGTCATCGATCTCGCCCTTCTCTACCAGGCCGTCGCGCTCGAGCCGATCGAGGGTGTTGTAGATCTGCCCGACGTTCAGCGGCCAGGTCGAGCCGGTGCGGCGGTCGAACTCCGCTCGCAGCTGATAGCCGTAGCAGGGGCCCTGATCGAGAATCGCCAACAGGCTCTGCCGTACCGACATCCGCATCTCCGCTCATACATACCGAGTATCTGGTTTCCCAGTATATGCATACTCAGTATGTAGCAGGCAACCTCGCTAGTCGCGATCGGCTCGCAACGGCACCGCGAGCGCCGCGGCCGTGCCGACAGCCGCCCCGACGAGCGTGTCTACGACGCGTTCCAGCGCGAGCGGCACGGTCTCGACAGACCCGGTCGCCGCGCCGATGATCAACAGGACGAGCGGGGTGATGAACACGAGCGCGAGTGCGTAGTGGCGCACCACGACGAGTTCGATCGCGACCTGCAGCGCGCCGAGCAGCAGCCCGAGCGCCCAGACGGGCAGCGGCAGGAAGGCGAGAGCGAGGTAAAGTCCGGCGCCCACCACGGTGCCGACGGTGCGATGGATGCCTCGGGTGGCGGCATCCCGTCGACCCACCGGCGTGCCGACCACCGCGAGCCCGGCGCAGACGATCCAGTACGAGCGCTGCGGGTCGACGACGATCGCGGCGCCGACGCCGATGACCGCGACGATCGCCGCGCGGGCGACGAGGGCGCGGGCGGCCTCGCCCCAGCGCCGGGGGAACAGCTCGCGCAGCGACCGCACGGGCTCGCGCCGATAGCGCGACAGCAGCAGCGGCGCGAGGACGACGAGGCAGGCGAACATCGACGAACCGGCCACGACGGCGAGGTAGATCATGGGGTCGACCACCCGCACGCCGCCGCGCACGGCGGTGACCTGCGCCGAGAGCCCGAACACGAGCACGAAGAACACCGGCCCCGGCGGCCCGAGCGAGATCCAGCCCGCGATGCCGGCTGCCACGACCGTCAGCACGAGCACCCCGGCGAGCACGGCGACGGTTCCGCCCGCAGCTGCGAGGGTGCCGAGCGCCGCACAGGCGAACAGGGCGAGGGCCATCAGCGGCGCGAACCGTGCGCGTTCGCGCGGACGCAGTCGGCCGCCGTAGATCACGGTGAAGGCGCCCGTCGCCGAGAGCAGCGCGAGGTCGCTGCGGCCGAGCGCCGCCAGCACGACGACCGGCACCGCCATGGCGAGCCCTGCCTGTACAGCGAGGGGCCAGCGCCGCCCCCGCGACGGCCCGAACGTCGCGAGGCTGCGGGCGACCTGCGCCGCCTCTGACCGCAGGCGCGCGGGCAGGGACGGCTGCTCAGAACTCACCCGTCCATTCTCCCCTCACAGCCGGCACCGAGCCCCGCTCGCTACGGTCAGACCCATGGATGCGATCCCCCGCGCGCTGACCGTGAGCACCGACGACGGCGTCGAGACGTTCTCACCCGAGCAGCTGCGCGCGATGCGCGATGAGTTCCAGCGATTCCTGCTCGACTACGAGTTCGGGCTGCGCGAGGTCGAGACCAAGCTCGGCATCTTGCGCGATGAGTTCCAGCAGACGCACGCCTACAACCCGATCGAACACGTGTCGAGCCGCGTGAAGAGCGCCGACAGCCTGGTCGACAAGGTCATCCGCAAGGGCGTGGAACCGACGTTCGACGGCATCCGGAACGCGATCACCGACATCGCCGGCATCCGCGTCACGACGAGCTTCACGAAGGATGCCTACCGCCTGTTCGACCTGCTCACCCAGCAGGACGACATCACCGTGCGCACCGTGAAGGACTACATCGCCGAGCCGAAGGCGAACGGCTACAAGAGCCTGCACGCGATCGTCGAGGTGCCCGTCTTCCTCTCGAGCGGGCGCGTCGAGGTCGCCGTCGAGGTGCAGTTCCGCACGATCGCGATGGACTTCTGGGCGAGCCTCGAGCACAAGATCTACTACAAGTACGCCGGCGAGGTGCCCGACGGGCTGCTGAGCGAGCTGAAGGATGCCGCGGACTCGGCGGCCCTGCTCGACGCCCGCATGGAACGCCTGCACGAGCAGCTGCACGGAGTCGAGCTGCACGGGCGTCTGCCGCTCGCCCCGCAGCCGCTCGCGCCGACCGGGGTCATCCGCGCAGTCTGACCCCGCGCGTTCCTGACACGACGTAGCCTGATCTCATGTCCGAGGACCCGCGAATCGTGGCGGCGCGGTATCGCGCGGCCCGCGGGGAGGGCGAGTCCGAGGGCGCGGAGGCGAGCGACGAGGCATCCCCTGCGCCGTCCTCGACATCTCGCGCGCCCACCGCTCACGAACGGGCGGCGTACGTCGAAACGGCGATCCAGCAGGCTATCCGCCGGGGCGAGTTCGACGATCTGCCCGGCGCCGGCAAGCCACTCGAGGGGCTCGGCGACCACCACGACCCCGACTGGTGGATCCGCCGCAAGATCCAGACCGAGCAGCTGTCGGGGCTCGGGCCGCCGGCGCTGCTGCTGCGCACCGAGCACGCGGAGTTCGCCGCCCGGATCGACGCGCTGCGGCGCGAGTCGGACGTCCGCGAGTATGTCGAGGACTTCAATCGCCGCGTCATCGACGCACGCCGCCAGCTGCGGGGCGGGCCGCCCGTCGTGACTCCGCTGCACGACGTCGAAGCCGAAGTGGATGCCTGGAACGCGCGCCGCGCGAGCGCTGCGGAAGCGGCTGCGGCTGCCACCGAGAGCGCGGATCAGCCCCATCGGAGATGGCGGCGGCGGAGCGCCCCCGGTCGTTGAGCGAGGAGCGCAGCGACGAGTCGAAACGTGGCGAGTTCACGCCGCGCCGATCCGAGTAACGAACGACGTTTCGACTCGCTGCGCTCGCTCAACGACCGGGGGGGTGACGACGTTTCGACTCGCTGCGCTCGCTCAACGACCGGGGAGCGGGCCGGAGGGAGCTCCCGTCAGCCGCGGCGCTCGCGGAGCAGCGCCGCCAGCGCCTGCAGCTGCGCCTCGTCTTCGAGCGCCGAGCCGACGGCGACCACCCGCACGCCCGCGTCGAGGAAGGCGCCCGCGTTGCCGGCATCCATCCCTCCGGTCGCGATGAAGCGCACCTGCGGGAACGGTCCGCGGATGTGACGGAACCAGTCGGCGCCGAGCCACTGCGCGGGGAAGGCCTTCAGCCAGGTGAGGCCCAGCGCGACCGCCTGCTGGACCTCGGACGGCGTCGCGACGCCGGTCAGGATCGGGATGCCTGCGGCCTGCGCCGCGCGCACGACACCGGCGTCGAGACCCGGCGAGACGAGGTACCCGGCGCCGGCCTCGACCGCGACCGCGACCTGGTCGGGATCGATGATCGTGCCCGCGCCGACGACGGCGCCGCGCTCGCGCCCGAGCCGGGCGACTTCGCGCAGAGCGTCGACGTCGGCGGGCGACTGGATCGTCACCTCGACCGAGTCGAGGCCGAGTTCCCACGCCGTGGTCGCGACGCGCACGGCACGCTCGAGGCCGGCCGAGCGCAGGATCGCCATGAGCGGCGCGCCGGCGAAGGTACGCTCGAAGAAGGGGGCGGTGTCGGTCATGCCGGCTCGCTTTCGTGGGTTTGTGAAGGGTCTGCGTCGGGAATGCGATCGGGCGCGGATGCCACGTCGGGAAAGTCCGCCGTCGTCACGAGAGTGAGGGCCGCCCGGTCATGCCCGGCCTGCAGGCGGGCGGTGACGCCGGCCCCGGCGAGGTGCGCGGCGAGGTAGCCGCCCGCGAAGGCATCCCCCGCACCGACCGCCTCGACCACGTCGACGCGGTGCGCGGGCACGAAGACCTGCTCCTCCCCCACGAACGCGGTGGCGCCGACGTCGCCGTCCTTGACGACGAGCTCGGACACCTCGGGCAGCAGCGCACGAGCCGCGTCGGGAGTCGCGGCCGACCACAGTGTCTCGGCCTCGTCGCGCCCGACGAACACGAGGTCGGCGCGACGCGCGAGGTCGAGCAGCACCGGCCCCGCCACCGCGGCGGGCCACAGCGCGGCGCGGTGGTTCACGTCGAAGCTGACCGCGATGCCGGCTGCCTGCGCCCGCGCGATGAGCGCGTCGAGGAAAGCGGGTGCCGTCCCGGTGAGCGCCGCCGTGATGCCCGACACGTGCACGATCGCGACCCCGTCGAGCGACACGCGGGCGGCATCGCCCTCCGACAGGTGCGACGCGGCCGATCCGTCGCGGTAGTAGTGCACGCCGCGGCCCGGGTCTTTGACATAGAGGCCGGTGCGGTGCGCCTCGTCGACGACGACCGACGACGTGTCGACTCCGCGCGCCGCGACGCGCGCGAGCACGCGCCGGCCGAGCGCGTCGGCGCCCACGCGCGACAGCCAGCGTGAGCGTCCGCCGAGCGCGGCCA
>JASCPF010000026.1 GCA_029959325.1 Microbacteriaceae bacterium PS02068 | reverse complement strand
TCGAAGCCGAGCTTCTCCATCACCCACACCAACTCGTTCGGCAACATCATGCCCACGGCGACACCTCCTGCCCCGACCCTAAGCCACCCCACCCAGACGCTCGATGGGGAGAACTACCCATGGTGACCAAGCGACCACCGAGCCATGGGCCCTGGAGGGGCGACTCTTGCGGGGGCTCCGGCGCCGGGGCCATGAACCGCGCGGAGGGAATGCCCCGCGTCTCACAGCCGCTTCATGTGGTGCACATGTGTATGGTGTGCATCGAAGAGAGGACGCCCCGTGGCCGAGAGTACAAAGGCGCCGAGCAGCAAGGCACCGAGCACCAGGGCACCGCGCGCAAAGACCCCGCGCGCCGGTTCCGGCAAGAAGCTCGTCATCGTCGAGTCGCCGACGAAGATGCGCTCGATCCAGGGATACCTGGGCGACGGATACGAGGTGCTCAGCTCGGTCGGGCACATCCGCGATCTCGCGGACAAGAAGGACATCCCCGCCGAGCTGAAGAAGACCTCGGTCGGCAAGTACTCGATCGACATCGAGAACGGCTTCACTCCTCTTTATGTGGAGAGCGACCGCGGCAAGAAGACCGTCGCCGAACTCAAGCGCGCCCTGAAGAATGCGGACGAGCTCCTGCTCGCGACCGATGAAGACCGCGAGGGCGAGGCGATCGCCTGGCACCTGCTGCAGGCGCTGCAGCCCAAGGTTCCGGTCAAGCGCATGGTGTTCCACGAGATCACGAAAGACGCCATCCAGGCTGCCGTCGGCAACACGCGTGAGCTCGATCTCGCCCTCGTCGACGCGCAGGAGACCCGTCGCATCCTCGACCGCCTGTACGGCTGGGACGTCTCCGACGTCACGCGCCGCAAGGTCGGCCAGGGCACGTCGGCCGGCCGCGTGCAGTCCGCCGCGACGCGCCTCGTCGTCGACCGCGAGCGCGAGCGCATCGCCTTCGTGTCGGCGGACTACTGGGATGTCGAGGCCCTCGCTGCGCCGGATTCTTCGGCCCCCGAGCCTGTCGAGGGGTTCGCTACCCGCCTGGCGCGTCTCGACGGCGCGCCGCTGGCCCGCGGCACCGACTTCGACGACGCCGGCCAGCTGAAGAAGGCCGTGGTCATCCTCGACGAGGCACAGGCTCGTGAGCTGGTGGCGGCGCTCGAGGCATCCGGCGAAGCCGCCGTCGTTTCGGTCGAGGCCAAGCCCGGCACGCGCAGCCCCAAGCCGCCGTTCACGACCTCGACGCTGCAGCAAGAGGCCGGCCGCAAGCTCTCGATGAGCGCCAAGCACGCCATGGGCGTCGCGCAGCGGCTCTACGAAAAGGGCTACATCACCTATATGCGCACCGACTCGACAGCCTTGTCGACGCAGGCGATCGCCGCGGCGCGCGCGCAGGCCGTGTCGCTCTACGGCGACCGCGCCGTGCCGCCGAACCCGCGCAGCTACCGCAACAACAGCAAGAACGCGCAAGAGGCGCACGAGGCGATCCGCCCGTCGGGCGAGACGTTCCGCACGCCCTCGTCGGTGGGTTCTGCGCTCGACCGCGACGAGCTGCGCATGTACGACCTCATCTGGAAGCGCACGATCGCCTCGCAGATGTCCGACGCGAAGTACGAGACCACGACCGTCACGCTCGAGGCGGATGCCGCGGGCCGCACCGCCACGTTCACCGCATCGGGCACCGTCTACACGTTCAAGGGCTTCCTCGAGGCCTACGAAGAGGGGCGCGACGAGAAGCGCGGCGACGCCGACAAGGCCGACGACCAGTCGCTGCCGCAGCTCGCGGTGGGCGACGTGCTGAACCTGCGTGACATCGAGCCCAAGGGGCACTCGACGAGCCCGAAGCCGCGGTACACCGAGGCATCCCTCGTCAAGGCGCTCGAAGAGAAGGGCATCGGGCGCCCGTCGACGTTCGCGTCGATCATCGACGTCATCATCAATCGTGAGTACGTGACCAAGCGCGGCCAAGCCCTCGTGCCGAGCTGGCTCGCCTTCAGCGTCGTGCGCCTGCTCGAGCAGCACTTCGCCGACCTCGTCGACTACGACTTCACGGCGGCGCTGGAAGACGACCTGGATGCCATTGCGCGAGGCGAGCAGCAGCGGGTCGAGTGGTTGCAGGAGTTCTACTTCGGCTCCGACGACCACGTGGGCCTGCGGAACATCCTCGACAACCTCGGCGAGATCGACGCGCGCGAGATCAACGCGACCCGCATCGGCGACGTGGCGACCCTGCGCTTCGGCCGCTACGGTCCCTACCTCGACGTGCCGAACGACGACGGCACGACCCGCATCGTCAACATCCCGAGCGAACTCGCTCCCGACGAGCTGACGCCCGAGAAGGCGCGCGAACTCATCGACGCCCCGATCGCGGGCGACCGCGTGCTCGGCGAGAACCCCGAGACCGGTCGCGACATCGTCGTGAAGGACGGGCGCTTCGGGCCGTATCTCGAAGAGGTGCTGCCGCCCGAACCCGAGCCCGAGCCGGCACCCGGCTCCGCATCGGTCCCCGAGCCTGTCGAGGGGGCGCCGAAGAAGCGCGTGGCGAAGAAGAAGGTCGAGGCTCCCAAGCCCCGCCGCGCTTCGCTGTTCAAGAGCATGTCGCCCGAGACGATCGACCTCGAGACCGCGCTGAAGCTCTTTTCGCTGCCACGTGTCGTCGGCGTCGACCCCGAGACCGAGACGCCGATCACCGCGCAGAACGGACCCTACGGCCCGTACATCAAGAAGGGCACCGACTCGCGCTCGATCGCGAGCGAAGATCAGATCTTCGACATCACGCTCGAGCAGGCCCTCGAGATCTACGCGCAGCCGAAGTACGCGAACCGGGCGGCGACCTCGATCAAGGAGTTCGCGGCCGACCCCGTCAGTGAGAAGCCGATCCGCATCAAGGACGGCCGCTTCGGCGCGTACGTCACCGACGGGACGACGAACGTGACGATCCCGCGGGGCCAGACCCCCGACGACATCACCTTCGAGATCGCCGTGCAGATGCTCGCCGAGAAGCGCGCGAAGGGTCCCGCTCCCAAGCGCACGACCCGCCGCGTACCCACGACGCGCAAGCCCGCCGCCAAGAAGAAATGACAGAACGCGGGCTCTGGATCACGATCGAGGGCGGCGACGGCGCGGGCAAGACGACGCAGGCGACGCTCCTCGAAGAGTGGTTGCGCAGCACCGGGCGCACCGTCGTGCGCACGCGCGAGCCCGGGGGCACCGAGGTCGGCGTGCTCATCCGCGACATCGTGCTGCACCACCGCGGCGACGTCGCGCCGCGCGCCGAGGCGCTGCTCTACGCCGCCGATCGTGCGCACCACGTCGCGACGCTCGTGCGCCCCGCGCTCGCGCGCGGCGACGTCGTGATCCAAGACCGCTACCTCGATTCGTCGGTCGCCTATCAGGGTGCGGGTCGGGTGCTGGATGCCTCGGAGATCCGAGACCTCTCGCTGTGGGCCGCCGAGGGCGCTCTGCCCGATCTGACGGTGCTGCTCGACCTCGACCCGGCATCGGCCCGTGCCCGTCTCGACGCCGACGACAAGCCGTTCGACCGGCTCGAGGCCGAGAAGGACGAGTTCCACGCCCGCGTCAGACAAGCGTTCTTGAGCCTTGCCGCGGCCGAGCCCGACCGGTTCGTGGTGCTCGACGCGACCCGCCCGCCCGCCGAGCTCGCGGCAGCCGTCCGCGAACGGGTCACCGCTGCGCTCGGGTGAGGAACGGCGTCGGATGCACCGCTTAGGCTGGTGCGCATGACCCTCGCCACCGCTCCGCTGCCGTGGGGTGAGGTCTGGGGGCAGGATGAGGCGCTCGGTCAGCTGCAGGCCGCGGCATCCGATCCGTCTCAGCTCGCGCACGCGTGGCTCATCACGGGGCCCGCGGGGTCGGGCCGGTCGACGCTCGCGAACGCCTTCGCCGCCGCGCTGATCGCCGAGCCGGGCGATGAGGCCGCGATGCGTCAGGTGCTCGCCGGGACCCACCCCGATCTCATGGCACTGCGCACCGAGGGCGTGATCATCTCGATCAAGGACGCCCGTGCCCTGGTCGAGCGGTCGTACTTCTCGCCGTCGCTCGGGCGCTATCGGGTGATGGTCATGGAAGACGCCGATCGCATGGTCGAGCGCACCTCGAACGTTCTGCTGAAAGCCCTCGAAGAGCCGCCCGAGCGCACGGTCTGGATTCTGTGCGCGCCGAGCGAGGCCGACCTGCTGCCGACGATCCGCTCGCGCGTGCGCACGCTGCGCCTGCACGAACCCGATGTCGCCGACGTGGCCCGCCTGATCGTGGCGCGCACGGGCGTCGATGAGGCGACGGCCGAGCAGTCGGCCCGGCTCGCCCAGCGCCACATCGGCATGGCGGTGCGCCTCGCGACCGATGCCGACGCCCGCGCCCGCCGCGACGAGACGCTGCGGGCCGTCCTCGGCGTGCGCGGGGTCGGCACGGCCGTCGAGACCGCGGCGCGCATCGTCCAGCTGGCCACCGACGACGCCAAGGCGCTCACCGCCGAGCGCGATGAGGCCGAGCGCGAGTCGCTGCTGCGCACCCTCGGCATCGCGCCCGGCGCCGCCGTGCCCCCCGCGGTGCGCGGACAGCTGAGCGCCCTCGAAGACGACCAGAAGCGCCGCGCGACACGCAGCCTGCGCGACGGCCTCGACCGCGTGCTGACCGACCTCGAGTCGATGTTCCGCGACACGCTCATGCTGCAGTTCGGGCAGAGCGGCGACCTCATCAACCGCGAGCTCACCCCCGAGCTCACCGCGCTCGCCGGCGCCTGGGCGCCGCAGCGCACCCTCACCGTTCTCGACCAGATCTCTGCGACCCGCACGAACCTCGAGGGGAACGCCGCCCCGGCGCTCGCGCTCGAGAGCATGCTCGTGACCGTCGCCAGCGGAAGGACCCCGTGACTCCGAAAGCCCGCACCCCCCTGCTCCGTCGCGCCTTGGCCGCGGTGGCGGGCGTTGCCATCGCCGCGACGATGCTCTCGGGATGCCTCTACGCCGCCATCCCTCCCGAGACCAGCGCGAGCCCCGCCCCGAGCCGTGAGCCTGACCTCGACGGCGTGCCGGCCGGGTTCGAGGACTTCTACGGTCAGACCCTCGACTGGGCCGCCTGCTCCGGCTCTGACGACGCGTCCTACGACTGCACGACGGTGACGGCCCCGCTCGACTGGTCCGACGCGACCGCCGGGACGATCGACCTGGCCCTGATCCGGCGCTCGGCAAGCGACGGCGCGGCGATCGGCTCGCTGCTGACCAACCCGGGTGGCCCGGGCGCCAGCGGCTACGACCTCATCGCCGATTCCGCGTCGTATGCGGTCAGCGAGCCGGTGCTCGACGTCTACGACGTCATCGGCTTCGACCCGCGTGGGGTCGGTCGATCGACCGCCGTGACCTGCCTCGACGCGCCCGCGATGGACCATCAGCTGTACGACATCCCCGCCGACCCGCGGGGCAGCCAGGGTTGGACCGACGAGCTCACGCAGCGCCATAAGGAATTCGTGGATGCCTGCGTGGCGAACTCCGATGGCATCCTGCCGTACATCACGACCGACAACGCCGCGCGCGACATGGACCTCATGCGCGCCGTACTCGGCGACAAGAAGCTCAACTACCTCGGGTACTCGTACGGCACGTTCCTGGGCGCCACCTACGCGAAGCTGTTCCCCGAGCGGGTCGGGCGGCTCGTGCTCGACGGGGCGATCGACCCGTCGGTGTCGGGCCTCGACGTGGGGACGACGCAGGCGATCGGCTTCGAGTCGGCGCTCCGCGCATACATGGCCGACTGTCTGGGCGGTCGGAACTGTCCGTTCAAAGGGTCGGTCGATGATGCGATGGCCGACCTCGCCACGCTGCTCGCGAGCGTCGACGCCAAGCCCTTGAAGAACAGCGATGGCCGCATGCTCGGCGCTGACACGCTGCTGACCGGCATCATCGCGGCGCTGTACTCGCAGGACAGCTGGTCGTACCTGACGCGGGCACTGAGCGAAGCTCTGCAGGGCGACCCGTCGACAGCGTTCCTGCTCGCCGATTTCTACAACAACCGCAACGACGACGGCACCTTCGCGGACAACTCGACCGAGGCGTTCCGCGCGTACAACTGCATGGACTATCCGACCGACACCTCGCAGGCCGACAAGGATGCCGCCGATGCGCTCGTCGCGGAGAAGGCGCCGACGATCGCCCCCTACTGGCAGGGCGTCGACGTGTGCGAGGTCTGGCCCTATCCGCCGACCGGAGTGCGCGAGAAGATCTCGGCCGACGGCGCGGCGCCGATCGTCGTGGTCGGCACGACGAACGACCCGGCCACCCCGTACGCCTGGTCGCAGTCGCTGGCGGCCCAGCTGTCATCGGGCGTGCTCGTCACTCGCGAAGGCGAGGGGCACACCGGCTACAACAAGGGCAACGCGTGTGTGGACGGCGCCATCGAGGCATACCTCGTCGATGGCACCGTGCCCGAAGACGGGCTCACCTGCCGCGCCTGACGCGCGTGTGGCCCGCGGCCTGATCGTCAGCGGCGCAGGATGCGTCGCGCGAGCGCGTTGCCGATGAACTGCACCGACTGCACGATCACGACGATCACGAGGACCGCCGCCCACGTCACCCACGGGTTGAACTGCTTCGAGCCGTAGTTGATCGCGAACTCGCCCAGGCCGCCCGCCGCCACCGCGCCGGCGATCGCCGTCATGTCGACCAGCGCGACGACCACGAACGTGTAGCCGAGCACGAGCGGGCCGAGCGACTCTCGCGGCACGAGACGGAAGAGGATCCGCGACCTGCTCGCGCCGGCCGCGCGCGCTGCCTCGATGACCCCGGGGCGCACGGTCAGCAGGTTCTGCTCGACGATACGGCTGATCGCGAACAACGACGCGATCGTGATCGCGAAGATCGCGAAGGGTGCACCGATGCCGGGCAGTCCGATCCCTCGGGCGACGGGCTGCAGGGCGAGCAGCAGGATGATGAACGGAATCGGCCGGAAGGTGTTGACGATGACGTTCAGGATGCCGAAGACGACCCGGTTCGGGAAGAGGCTGCCCGCGCGCGTGGCATAGAGCGCGAGCCCGAGCACCAGACCCGCCGCGCCACCGAGGATCAGCGCGCCCGAGGCGACGTAGAGGGTCTCGAGGGTCGCCTCCCACAGCTGCGGCAGCAGTTCGATGAGCCTATCCACGAGCGTTCTCCTCGGTCAGGGTCGCGAAGGCGGATGCCTGGGCGATGGCGCGATCGATGGCATCCGACTCGCCGGTCAGCGCGAGGGTGAGGTGCCCGAACACGCGCCCGCGGATGTCGTTGATGCCCCCGTGCACGACTTCGAACCGCACGCCCTCGGCCGCGAGCGCGGCGAACACCTCGGTCTGTGCCGCAGCGCCCTCGCGCACGTCGAGCGTCACGAGTCGGCCCGGGTGGCGCCCCCGCAGGGCCGCGAGGTCGTCGCCGGTCGGTACGTCTTCGATGATGCTCGCGACAAACCGAGCCGTTGCGGGCTGCTGCGGCGCCGAGAGGATGTCGAACACCGCACCCGATTCGATGATCCGACCGTTCTCCATCACGATCACGCGGTCGGCGAGAGTGCGGATGACGTCCATCTCGTGGGTGATCACGAGGATCGTGATGCCGAGCTCGGCGTTCACGCGCTTCAGGAGCGTCAGCACTTCCCCGGTCGTGTCGGGGTCGAGCGCACTCGTCGCTTCGTCGGCGAGCAGGATGCGCGGGTTCGTGGCGAGGGCGCGCGCGATGCCGACGCGCTGCTTCTGACCGCCCGAAAGCTGTTCGGGATAATTGCGCGCCTTGTCTCCGATCCCCACGAAGTCGAGCAGCTCGTCGACGCGCGCGCGGACCTCGGCGCGCGGGCGCCCGGCGATCTCGAGCGGGTAGGCGACGTTGCCGGCGACGGTGCGTGAGTCGAACAGGTTGAACTGCTGGAAGATCATGCCGATGTCGCCGCGCAGGCGACGCAGCTCGCGCTCGCCGAGGCGGGTGATGTCGACGCCGTCGATCTCGACCGAACCCGAGGTCGGCGCTTCGAGCGCGTTGACGAGGCGCAGCACGGTCGACTTGCCGGCGCCGGAGTACCCGATGATGCCGCAGATCTCGCCCGCGGCGATCTCGAGCGAGACGTCATCGACGGCCGACACCGGCGCGGCATCCTTGCCGGCCGGAGGAAAGGTCTTGGTGACCGAGGTCAGTCGGATGAGGGTCATGCGTGGTCTTCCGATCGAAGAGCGAGACGCGACGAGGGTGTCGCGGTACGGCACACACGCGTGCGGCCCGTCCGGGTGGGACGGGCCGCACGCGTGCGGAGGTCACTGCTGGGCGCGGATCGCGTCTTCGGTGTCCTTCAGCGAGGCGACGAGGTCGCTCACGGGCGTCTTCACGAGCACGGCGCTGCCACCGGATGCCTCGAGCACGCCGTCCTGCACGGCCTTCGTCTCCTGGTAGATCTGCACGAGCTTGAGGTAGGTCGGGTTCTCGGCATCCTTCGCCTTGGCGGCGAAGATGTTGATGTACGGGAACGCCGACGCGTCGGCCGGGTCGTCCTGCGCGAGCAGCTGGTCCTTGGTCAGACCCGCCTTCGCGACGAAGTCGTTGTTGACGACGGCGCCGGCATAGTCGGGCAGCGACGACGCGGTGAAGTCTGCGGCAACGGCTTCGACCTTGACCTTTGAGCCGTCTTCGATGTCGGCGACGGTCGAGAACGGCGATCCGCCGTCCTTCAGCTCGATGAGCCCTGCCGACTGCAGCACGAGCAGCGCGCGCGCCTGGTTCGACTCGTCGTTGGGGACGGCGATGGTCTCACCCTCGGGGATGTCGGCGACGTCGGTGAACTTCGTCGAGTACAGGCCCAGCGGGTAGATCGCGGTCGCGCCGATCGGCACGAGGTCATCGTTCGCCGCGACGTTGTACGTGGCGAGGTAGATGATGTGCTGGAACTGGTTGAGGTCGAGCTCGCCCGCCGACAGTGCCGGGTTGGGCTGGTCGTACGAGTCGAAGTTCACGATCTCGACGGTGATTCCCTCGTCGGCGGCGGCCTTCGTGTAGGTCTCCCAGTACGGGTCGCCGTCGCCGACGACGCCGATGCGGACGGTCTCGGACGAACCGGCGTCGCCGCTCGCGGCGGGTGCGGCGGTGCCGGACGCGCAGGCGCCCAGCAGCAGGACGAGGGGAAGTGCCAACGCGGCCAGCGTCTTGGTCGCCCGTTTCTTGGTGGACAGAGTCTGGGTGGACATGGTGGTGCTCCTTGTGGATCGGGGCACCGCGACGCGCGTCGTCCGGGTTCGGCTTGCCGCGCTCGCCTCTTCGCGGTGCCGTCTTCGACGTTACGGAGTGGTCGCCGGGCGACGAAACATCGTCGTAACGTGGCGACATGGGATGCCGCGTGGCACCCGCGACTCGCTGGGAACCGTTCTGTAGGTAGATTCTGGGCTGTACGATGCTGATTGCCCTCAGACCCTACAAGGTCTAAGGTTGTCTCGTGTGGAACGTTGACCTCACGCTCGTGGAGGACTGGCTCATGTCTCTGGATCAAAGGTCGTACGAGCAGGTGGTGGCTGCGGTCGAGCTTCTCGAGGAACGGGGTCCGCAACTCGGGCGTCCGATAGTCGACACGGTAAAGGCGTCGCGGCACAAGAACATGAAGGAGCTTCGACCGGGTTCTTCGGGTCGAACCGAGTTGCGGGTGCTGTTCGCTTTCGATCCGCAGCGGCAGGCGATTCTGCTGGTGGCCGGCGACAAGTCGGGCGACTGGAAACGCTGGTACGCGAAGTCCATCCCCGTCGCGGATGACCTGTTCGACGAGCACAATGCTCAACTGAAGAAGACCGAAGGGAAGTGATCATCATGGCTCTGACGCGTGAACAGATGCTCGCGAAGCGCCCCGTCGACCGTGAGCACGTCGACGCGCACAAAGCGAAGCTGCTCGGTGAGGCTCGGGCGTATCAGCTGCGGGAGCTGCGCGAGGCGCTCGGTCTGACGCAGCAGGAACTCGCCGAGCGCATCGGTGTGGGCCAGCGGCAGGTGTCCAAGATCGAGCGTGGCGACCTCGACAGCGCGAAGCTCGGCACCGTGCGCAAGTACCTGGAAGCCGTCGGTGGCGATCTCGTCGTCGAGTACGTCGCAGGCGATCAGCGACTTCAGGTGGCGTGACGCCGGCGCCACTAAGCCTTCGGCGGTTCCGTCAAGGCATCGGTTCGAGGAACGCGCCCTGACCCTGTAAGATCGATGATCGTGCATGGCGCTCGCGTCGCACGCCGCCCTAGCTCAGTCGGCAGAGCATTTCACTCGTAATGAAAAGGTCAAGGGTTCGATTCCCTTGGGCGGCTCCATATGTCTCCTGCAGTCGACATCCTGCTCGAAGTCTTCACCTGGATCGGCTTCGGTGGGGCTGTCGCGCTCGCCGTCGTGATCGTGATCATGTGGGCGGCTGACGGCACATGGCTGCCCGCCGACGCGATCGTCGATCGCGAAGGCGATGAGACCGTCGTGCGCTGGATCGACGCCGATGGCGACGCCAATCGGGCCGTAGCCAGTGCCGCGGATGCCGCCGAGCTGGCGGATGCCGATGCCGCACCCATCTGGTACCGGCACGGGTGGCAGGGCCGCATGCGACTGACGCGGCGCCCTGGGGGCCTGCGCACCGTCGTGCTCTCGGCCGGCGGAATGCTGGCCCTCGGCGTCGTGTCCCTGGTCGCCAGCTGGGTGCTCTACTTCACGCGCGGCTGAACTCGCCAGCCCGTTTCCGGCGGGTCTCAGGCGACGGCGAGCAGGGCGCCGGCGGTCAGGGCGAGCGCGAGGCCCACCCATTGCACCATCGCGATGCGCTCTCGCAGCACCGCGGCGGCGAGCAAGACCGTTCCGGCGGGGTAGAGCGCGGTGAGCGCCGATACCACCGCGAGGTCACCCCCGGCCCGCAGTGCGAAGAGCAGCAGCAGATTCGCCGTCGTGTCGACGATGCCGCACGCGATCGCCAGCACCCACGCACGTCGCATCGTCATCGCACCGGACGAATGCTCGGTGTCGACATGCCCGCTCGGCGCCGCTCCGAGCCGCTCGCCCTGCGCACGCAGCGCAGAGGCGGCGCCTTTCCCGGCGCGGACGGCGGCGAGAACCAGAACGAGGGCGATGCCACCGGTGATCACCCCGTTCACGACCCGATTGAGCACGAGGGGCAGCAGGCCCGCGCCGTCGCCGATCTGATCGAGCACGATCAGGAACGCGCCGATCGAAAGCCCCGACCCGATGGCCATCGCGAGCCCCCGCGCCGACGGTCGCGTCACCGCTTCGCCCGGCAGCAGCGCCACGAGGATGATCGCGACCACCGCGAGAGCCAGCCCGACGATGGCGAGCGGTCCGAGGCGCTCGCCGCTCGCCACGACGCCCCACACCATCGGCGCGATGGCCGAGACGACGGCGGTGATCGGCGACAGCACGCTCATCGGACCGATCGCGAGGCATCCGTACAGCAGTCCGACCGCGATCGCTCCCGTCACTCCCGACAGTGCACCCCAGGCGAGGTCGCCCACGGTCGGGGTGCCGCCGACGAGTGGGGCGAGCACCAGCAGCAGCACCATACCCGCGCCCGCGGCGACGGCGGTGACGACGATCGCGCGGATTCGCCGCGCCGCGAGGCCGCCGAGAAAGTCCGCCGATCCGTAGACGAGCGCGCCGACCAGGGCGAGGGCGGCAGGCAGCATGGCGCCAGACTATCTGCGAGGTATGGATGGCGTTTCTGCCATATTGCTAGATAAGCTAGCGATATGGCATCCCACCTCGACGCTCCCGCACGCACGACCACGCGCTGGCTGCGCATCGGCATCCCGGTCGTGCTCGTACTGATCTGGTTGGTCGGCGGCTCGATCGGCGGCCCGTACTTCGGCAAGGTCGACGAGGTCGCCACGAACGACCAGTCGAGCTTCCTGCCGTCGTCGGCCGAGGCGACGCAGGTGCAAGAGCGCCTCGCCGACTTCACCGGCGGCGACACGATCCCCGCGGTCGTCGTCGTGACCGGCGACGGAAAGCTCACCGATGGCCAGCTCGCCGACATCGGCGACCTCGCCACCACGATCGGCGGCGTCGAGGGCGTCGGCGAGATCTCGCCCGCCCTGCCGTCCGAGGACGGCGAGGCGGTGCAGCTCTTCGTGCCCATCGAGACGGCGGGCGACGTGGGTGAGACCGTTGCGGCGGTGCGCGAGGCGATCGCAGACGATCTGCCCGACGGACTGGATGCCTGGGTCACCGGCCCTGCCGGCTTCACCGCCGACCTCGTGGCGGGCTTCCTGGGCATCGACGGGCTGCTGCTGGGCGTCGCCCTCGGCGCCGTGTTCGTCATCCTCGTGATCGTCTACCGCTCGCCGCTGCTGCCGATCCTCGTGCTGCTGACCTCGACGTTCGCGCTGTGCGTGGCACTGCTGACGGTGTGGTGGCTCGCGAAGGCGGGGGTCTTCGTGCTGAACGGCCAGGTGCAGGGCATCCTGTTCATCCTGGTCATCGGCGCGGCGACCGACTATGCCCTGCTCTATGTCGCTCGCTTCCGAGAGGCGATCGCGCAGGGTCGTCAGCGCTGGGATGCCACGACGACCGCCTGGCGCGGCGCGTTCGAGCCGATCATCGCGTCGGGCGGCACCGTCATCGCGGGCCTGCTGTGCCTGCTGCTGAGCGATCTCGCGACGAACCGCGCGCTGGGCCCGATCGCCGCGATCGGCATCCTGTTCGCCGTGCTCTCGGCGCTGACCTTCCTGCCGGCGCTCCTCGCCCTGGTCGGACGGGCCGCGTTCTGGCCGTTCCTGCCGAAGGCGGGCGCCTCGTCCGACGCGGGCGCCGCCGCCGAGGCGCTGGTCGCGAACCCGACCGCACCGGTCAAGGGCTTCTGGGCGCGGCAGGCGCGGCTGGTCGCGCGGCACTCTCGCGTGGTCTGGATCGTCACGACCGTGGTGCTGCTGGCGGCGTCGGCCGGAATGCTGCAGCTGAAGGCCGACGGCGTGCCGCAGAGCGATCTGGTGCTCGGGGCATCGCAAGCGCGCGACGGTCAGGACGTGCTGGCGCAGCACTTCGCCGCCGGCAGCGGCAGCCCGGCCTATGTGATCGTGCCGCAGGGCACGGTCGCCGCGGCCGTGCAGGTGCTGCAGGATGCCGACGGCATCGACTCGGTCGCAGCAGTGGCGAAGGATGCCCCGTCGGGTCAGATCGGCGTCACGGTCGAGAACGGCGAGCCGGTCTACACCGTTGCGGGCCCCCCGGGTGGCGCCGCGCCCGAGCCCACCGTCTCGGACGGCGATGTGCTGCTCGTCGCGACGCTCAGCGACCAGGCAGACTCGCTCGCCGCGGAGCAGACGATCCGCGATGTGCGCGCGTCGTTCACCGACGAACTCGGCGCGGGCACCGTGCTGGTGGGCGGACCGACGGCGATCGACGTCGACACCAACGACACATCGATCCGCGACCGGACCGTGATCATCCCCGTGATCCTCGTGGTGATCCTGATCATCCTGATGCTGCTGCTGCGGGCGATCGTCGCGCCGGTGCTGCTGATCGCCAGCGTCATCCTCTCGTTCGGAGCGGCGCTGGGTGTGAGCGCGGTCGTCTTCAACCACGTGTTCGACTTCCCTGGCGCCGATCCATCGGTGCCGCTGTACGGGTTCGTCTTCCTCGTGGCGCTGGGCGTCGACTACAACATCTTCCTGATGTCGCGCGTGCGGGAAGAGTCGAAGCGGCACGGCACACGCCCCGGCATCCTGCGCGGGCTCGTCGCGACAGGTGGGGTGATCACGTCGGCGGGGCTTGTGCTCGCGGCGACGTTCGCCGCGCTCGGGGTCATCCCGATCCTGTTCCTCGCGCAGCTCGCCTTCATCGTCGCCTTCGGCGTGCTGCTCGACACCTTCGTCGTGCGCTCGCTGCTCGTGCCGGCCGCCGCCTACGACCTGGGCGGCGTCATCTGGTGGCCGTCGGCCCTTCGACGAGCTCAGGGACCGATGACGGCTCAGGGACCGATGACGGCTCAGGGACCGATGGTGGCTCAGGGACCGACCGCGGTCCCCGAGGCTGTCGAGGGGTCGCCCGAGGCTATGACCCGCGCGGAGTACCGAGATAGCCTCGACTCATGACCAAGGCCCTGTTCATCGTCGACGTGCAGAACGACTTCACCGAGGGCGGCGCGCTCGCCGTCGCGGGCGGCGATGCCGTCGCCGAGCGCATCACGGCGCACCTCGCCGCACACGCGGGGGAGTACGCCGTGATCGTGGCATCCCGCGACTGGCACCACGCCGACTCCGACAACGGCGGCCACATCGCCCTCGAGGGTGAGCCCGACTTCGTCGACACCTGGCCGGTGCACTGCATCGCGGGCACAGTCGGCGCCGAGTACGACCCCGGGCTCGAGGTGAGCGCGGTGACCCACCACGTGCGCAAGGGGCAGGGCATCCCCGCCTATTCGCTTTACGAGGGTACGACCGACGACGGTGAGACCGTCGCCGCGATCCTCACCGCGCGTGGCGTCACCGAGGTGGATGTCACGGGCATCGCCACCGACTACTGCGTGCGGGCATCGGCGCTGGATGCCCTCGAGCACGGCATCCACGTTCGCGTCCTCACCGAGCTCGTCGCCGGCGTCGCGCCCGAGTCGTCCGAGGCCGCCCTGGCCGAGCTCGCGCACGCGGGCGCCGACCTGGTGGGTGCCGCGTGAGCGCCCCGGCGGGGTGGTACCCCGACCCCTCCGACGCGTCGCGCCAGCGCTGGTGGGACGGGGCACGGTGGACGGCGCACGAGAGCGTCGCCGCACCCGCGTACGCCGCCGCGACGCCGACGTACGGTGTGCCCGCGTCCGTCCCGCAGCCCTACGCGAGGGTCGATGCCGACACCAACACGGTCTGGATCTGGGTCGCGATCGGCGTCTCGGCGCTCTCGCTATTCAGCCTCTTCCTTTTCGACGTGAACGGCTACGTCGATGCGGTGGTGCGTTCCACGCAGAGTAGCCAGGGGGCGACGGACCTGATCCAGTGGCAGCTCCGGTCCCTTGCGATCAGCGCCATGGGCTGGATCGTGGCTGCCGCCTACATCGTGTCGAGCTGGCTCGACCGGCGCGAGTTGCTGCGCCGTGGCATCCCTGGGCCGTTCCACTGGGCGTGGTCGTTCCTGGGGCTTCTCGTCTACGTCATCGGGCGCGCGGTTGTGCTGAAGCGGCGCACCGTCCGCGGCGGGTGGGCCCCGATGTGGGTCATGATCGGTCTGACGGCGATCGGCGTGATCGTCGCCATCGTCTTCACGGTCACTCTGACCCAGACGATGGTCGAGCGGATGATGGACGTGTATCCGGGCGCGTGAACTCGGCTCTCGCGCTCAGAGATCGAGGAAGTCCGCGAGCCAGGTCCGCACCTCTCGGAGGCACTCTGCCGAGACCTCGCCCGCGATGCCGGTGAGTCGGCCGCGCGAGAGTGTGCGCGGCTGCTCGGTCATGATCCACGAGGGTCGGCGCAAGCCGCTCGGCCCGTCGACCCGGATGTGGTTCGGCCAGCCGCGATCGGTCGTGCTGATGGGCAGCGCGATCGCCAATGACGTGACGGCGTCGAGATAGCCCGTGGATGCCACGACGAGCACGGGGCGGTGGCCACCCTGTTCTCGACCTTGCACGGGCTCGAGTGCAGCCCACGCCACGGTGCCCGGGGCGAGATCGAGCGTGGTCATGAGGCATCCGACAGTTCGGATCGCTCCCATTCTTCGGTCTCGGCTGCGTGCGACGCTCGCGTAGCGTCGTCCGCCGCGCCGATCGCCGACTTCAGGCTCTGGAAGCGACGCCGGCGGTCTTCGGCATCTGCGAGGCGAGCGAGATGAGCGCCGAGCGTCAGCCCGTCGTGCGCAGCCTGCTCTTTGAGCCGATCGCGAAGATCGTCGCTGACCTTGATCGTCGTGGTCATACTTTGAGTATACCGAGGTCGAACGGCCGGCGCCGCTCTTGCTAGGCTGGACGCGCCCCTATAGCTCAGTTGGTTAGAGCAACGGACTTCAACAGAACACAAATGGAGCGCCGGCGTCGAAATACGCCGGATGACCGCCGCTATATGCTGGAACGCCCTGAGAGCCCGAGGTACTCGCCGGTGCCACCGCACCGGCAGTGACAATCCGAGGGATTGGGTAATCAGCAGGTAACCGCAAGGGAACCTCAGAGACTACACGCGGCGCACCTGACCGGCTCCGCCGAAGGTGAAGATATAGTCCAGACTGCAAGCCGGGCGCAGGCCCGGTGGCTGGGGAAAGCCCAGTGCAGCAGGTTAATCCGTGGGTCCAGGGTTCGAGTCCCTGTGGGGGCACTACGCGATCGTGCGGCCGGGGGAGACTCTCGCGCACCGCGCGAAAGCCTCCCCTCGCCGTCACCTGCCGGCAGCGAGCTGCGGGTAGACGGCCTCGAGCGGTGCCGAGAGCCCGGCCTTGAGCTGCACCGACGTCTGGTCGGCGAGCACCTCGTACTCGCCCGCCTCCACCGCGTCGAGGACGGTCGTCACGAGCACGGCGGGGTCGAGCTTCGGCGCGGTGTTTCCCGCCGTCATCGGAGTGTCGACATAGCCGACGTGCACGCCCACGACCTGCACACCCGCGGGCTGCAGTTCGAGTCGCAGCGAGTTCGTCGCCGACCACAGCGCGGCCTTCGTGGCCGAGTAGATGCCGGCGACGGCATACCACGACAGCGCCGAGTGGATGTCGACGATCGCGGTGTTACCGCCCTGCGCCGACAGGATCGGCGCGAACGCTCGCGCGACGAACAGCGGGCCGAGGAAGTTGGTCTCGACGTTGGCGCGGATCTCCTCATCGGTGTGGGTGAGGATGCCTGCCGTCGAGGTGGACGCTCCGGCGTTGTTGATCAGCACCGTCACGTCGGATGCCTGCGCCGCCGCTGCGCGGATCGAGGCGGGATCGGTGACGTCGAGGGCGAGCGGCACGATCCGCTCGTCGTCCCAGTCGCGCGGCGTACGCGCCGTGGCGTAGACCTTCTTCGCGCCACGGGCCAGGGCTTCACGCACGAAGTGACCGCCGATGCCGCCGTTCGCGCCCGTCACGAGGACGACGGCTCCATCGAGAGAGGTCATGCGACAGACTCCGCGTCGACCTCGGCGAGCACCGGATAGTCGGTGTAGCCGTGAGCGCCGCCGGTGTACAGCGTCGCCGGGTCGAGGTCGTTGAACGGCGCGCCGGTGCGCAGCCGCTCAACGACGTCGGGGTTGGCGAGGGCGAACCGACCGAGGGGGGCGATGTCGGCGAGGCCGTTGTCGATGTCGGCCGCGATGGCGTCGCGATCGCGCCCGTACCGCACCACCAGGACGGCGGTGGGCCACACCTCGCGCAGCGACGCGAGCAGCTCGTCGTCGCCGAGGTGGTGCACGTGCAGGTAGACGAGGTTCAGCTTCGCGAGCTCGCCGACGAGGTAGCGGTACTGGGCGCGCACCGCCTCGGTGTCGCCCTCATTGAGGCCGCCGAGCGGGAACGCGGGCGAGATGCGGATGCCGGTGCGGTCGGCGCCGATCTCGTCGGCGACGGCGCGGGCGACCTCGATGACGAAGCGGGCGCGGTTCTCGACCCCGCCGCCGTACTCGTCGGTGCGCTCGTTGGCGTTCGGGGAGAGGAACTGGTGCAGGAGGTACCCGTTCGCGGCGTGGATCTCGACGCCGTCGGCGCCGGCGGCGATCGCCGAAGCCGCGGCGTGACGGAACTCACCGATCACATCCTGGATCTCGGCCACGGTCAGCGCGTGGGGCACCGGGGTCTTCTTCGGGCCTTCGGCGGTGAACATGTCCTGGTCGGCCGAGATCGCCGAAGGGGCGACCGGCTGGCGGTGGTGCGGGGTGTTGTCGGGGTGCGAGATGCGGCCGACGTGCATGAGCTGGATGAACAGGTGTCCGCCGCCATCGTGCACGGCATCGGCGACGCGGCTCCAGCCGGCGACGTGCTCGGGCGTGTAGATCCCGGGGGTGTTCAGGTAGCCCTGTCCGTCATCCGAGGGCTGCGTGCCCTCCGTGATCAGCAGCCCCAGCGAGGCCCGCTGGCCGTAGTACTCCGCCACGAGCTCACCGGGGGTTCCGTCGGGGTTCGAGCGGTTGCGGGTCATGGGCGCGAGGGCGAGGCGATGCTCGAGCTCGATTCGGCCCAGCGTGAGCGGCTGCCAGAGGGATGAAGCGGTCATAACAGAGGAGTTCCTTCGAAAGGGGAGATGAGCGCGGGGGGAATAGCCACCCGCGACCAACACTGACTACACTCATAACTGAGTCAATTGGTGGCCTATTCCCGGAGGAGGAAGAATGTCTGTCGCAGCCCCTCCGCTCGGTCGACGCGAGCGGAACAAGCAGGAGAAGCTTGAGCGCATCACCGCCGCCGCGGCCGCGCTGTTCGCCGAGCACGGCGTCGACGAGGTCACCACTCAGCAGATCGCCGAGGCCGCCGACATCGGCACCGGCACGCTGTTCCTCTACGCGAAGACCAAGGGCGAGCTGCTGCTGATGGTGCAGAACGCCCTCTACGCCTCGGCTCTGGAACGCGGCCGTGCTGCTGCAGCCGAGGCATCCACTGCTGTGGATGCCATCGTGGCGCTGCTCACGCCGGTCATCGCGTGCAACCGGACCCAGATCGACAACGGCCGCACGTACCTGCGCGAGATGGTGTTCGGCGACGATGCGGAGCCGCACCACGCCGAGGCCCTCGCGATCGTCGCGCAGACCGAACAGGCGAGCGCCGACCTCCTCGTGCACCATCTCGGTCTGCCCGAGGTCACGGCGGTGACGCTGGCGAGAGTGGTCACCGCGATCCTGCTCCTGACGATGGCCGCCGGCGAGCACATCGACAGCAGCGTTCCGCAGATCGTCGACGCGATCCGCGCGCAGGTCGCCGCGATCCTTCCGCGCTGAGCGCGGCCACGCCGCCGCGACGTCACGAACCGGCGGGCAGGCCGATCAGGGTCGCGGTGGCGTCCCACAGCTCGCTCGCGAGGCGCTGACTGCGGGCGGCGCGGCGGGGTCGCACCTTGCGGAGTCGGCTGAAGTAGGCCCCGGCGATGCGCTCTCGATCGGGCGTGGTGGCGAGGTACAGCAGCGGCTCGGCGCCCTCTTCGGGCGTGCGCTGCATTCGGCCGGCGTTCGAGAGTGGAACGTCGGGGCGCGGCCCCGCGGCCGAGTCTGCGCCGATGCCGGTTGCGACCACTCCGGGGTGGAACGAGGCAGCGATCAGGCCTTGATTCCCGTAGCGGCGGCTCAACTCGGCGGCGAACAGCGTGGCGGCGAGCTTGGAGGCACCGTAGGTGGCCCCGGCGTTGTACCTGCCGCGTCGTCGATCGAGGTCGTCGAGTCGCAGCCGCCCGATGCGGTGCATCGCGCTGCTGGTGATGACCACGCGCGGCGCCGGAGCGGCGAGCAGCTGCGGGGTGAGCAGGTGGTTGAGCAGGAACATCGAGAAGTAGTTGGTCTGCATCGTGAGATCGTGGCCGTCGACGGTCTCGGCCCGCTGGCTGTGGAACCCGCCGGCGTTGTGGGCGATGACGTCGACCCGGGGGTGATCGGCAGCGATCTGCTCCGCGAGCTCGCGCACCGAATCGAAGCTGGCGAAGTCGGCGAGATAGGGCTTCACGCCCCACCCGCCGGCCAGCCGTGCGGTCCGCTCGGGGGAGCGCCCCACCGGGATCAGCGTCGCCCCCGCCTGCGCAAGGCGGCCGGCGGCGACGGCGCCGATCCCTGAGCTGGATCCGGTGACGAGCACGACCTGCCCCGTCATGTCCGGAACACGGATGCTCATGAGGTGATCTCCATGCGGCGGGTTCAGCTCTCGTAGTCGGGGAGGATCTGGCTGTCCTTCACGTAGGTGAGGGCATCCGTCGCGTCGTAGGCGTGGATCGCGGAGACGTGCGGCGCGAGCAGCGCGGTGAGCTCGGCGGCGTGGTCGGCGTAGAACCGGTCGCGGGCCGCGTCGTCGGCGAAGCCCAGGAACACCGAGGCGTGCAGGTGCTGATCGGCCGGGTTGTCGTGGGCCACGTTCGGGGTGTCCCACGTCTTCTCGCTCCACGGCAGGAAGACCTGCGTGCGCAGCTCGGTGAGTTCGCCGGTCGCGATGAGGGCGGGGGTCAGTTCCTTCTTGAGGAACTTGTGGAACGCGACCGTGCCCTCCTTCTCGCCGCGGCGCAGGTAGATCACCGCGCGCGATCCGGTCTTCTGGCCGGGGGCGACGTCGTACCAGCGCGAGGTTCCGGGAGGGCCCGCGTGCAGCAGCGTGCGGCGGAAGATGTTGACCTCGTCCTCGAACGCGAGGGCGGTCTGCTTGCGCCCGGCGAGGGGCGAGAGGGCGTTCTCGAACGTGACCTCCGCGATGCCGTCGATGCGGCGGTCGTCGGGGATCGCCGTTTCGATGCCGGGCGTGGCGGGCCAGCGGCCCGGGTTGTCGGCGGCGAGGTGCACCTGCCGATACTCGAACAGGCCTGGCGTGGCGGAGATGATGCCCGAGTGCGGGCCCTTCCAGCGATCCATGCCCTCCTGGCGGGGCTTGTCGGTGCGCATCCACAGCAGGATCGACGACGTGAAGTGCTTCGAGACATCCGGCTTTGCGTTCGCGGTGTCAGTCATGGCTGGTTCCTTTGTGAGTCGAGGTGTGAGTCGGTGGCGATCAGGCGCTGAGGAACTTCGCGGCGATCGGAGCGAACTTCTCCCAGTACTGGAACACGCCACCGTGGCCGGAGTTCGGGTAGATGATGAGCTCAGAGCCCTTGATGCGGCGGTGCAGGTCCTCAGAGAGGACCGACGGCACCATCCGGTCGTTGTCGCCGTTGGCGATCAGGGTCGGCTGCGTGATGACCGACAGATCCGAGGGGGCAGAGCGTCCGAAGCGCTGGATGGCCTTCAGCTGACGGGTGAACCCCTTGTTGTTCATCGGTGCGTCGCGGTCGACGGTGCGCTCCTTCAGGCGCTCGACGAATGCCTTGCCCGCCTTCTTGCCTTCGGCGTCGCGGTTGAAGAAGAGGAACTCCTTGGGGTCGGAGCGTGTGATCACCGACCGGAAGATGTCCCAGTAGGTCACGCCCACGACCTTGTCCATGTCCTTACCGCCGCGCGGGCCGGTGCCGGTGAGTACGAGCTTGCGCACGAGCTCGGGGTGGGCCACGACGAGGTCCTGAGCAACCATGCCGCCCATCGAGAACGAGAAGATGTCGATCTTCGAGTACCCGAGGCCCTGGGTGATGAACCGGTAGGCATCCGCTGCCGCTTCTTCCATCGTGTCGGGCACCTGGCCGGACGATGCGCCCACCCCGAGCTGGTCGAAGGTGATGACGTGGCGGGTCTTCGCGATCGCGTCGATGATGCGCGGGTCCCAGTTGTCGAGGGTCGCCGCGAGGTGTACGAAGAAGACGACGGGGATGCCTCCCTTCGGGCCCAGCTCGCGGTAGGCGAAGGTATCGCCGCCGACGGTGGTGGTCTTCGCCGGCGCCTGTGCGTACGAGGTGATGACGGGTTCGGAAGTGCTGCTGGCGTTCACGGGGTGCTCCTTTTGGTGAGTTCACTCAATAATGACCCTACTCAGTAAAATTGTCAAGAGCGACTGCGCCTGTCATCTCGCCGCCCGAGTGGAGTCACGGATTGTATCGTGATGCGATACGCGTTACATTGGACTCGTGATCGTCAGCTTCCGACACAAGGGCCTCCACGCTCTGTACGAGTCGGGATCGAAAAAGGGCGTGCAGCCCGCCCACGCTCCGAAGCTCACGCGCATCCTGGGCGTGCTCGATGTCGCTCAGGCTCCTGCCGACCTCGCGGTCCCCGGTTTCCGCACGCACGAGTTGAAGGGTGAGTTGGCTGGCCACTGGTCGATCTGGGTCAACGGCAACTGGCGGGTGACGTTCCGTTTCGTCGGGCAGGATGTCGAGCTCGTCGACTATCAGGACTACCACTGAAGGGGAGAAGACCATGATGAAGAACCCGCCGCACCCCGGCGAGATCATCGGGGAGGACGTGATCGGCGAACTCGGGCTGACGGTCGCGGAGGCCGCGGCACGGCTCGGCGTGTCTCGCGTGACGCTCAGTCGCGTCATTCACGGCCACTCCGGAGTGAGCCCGAATCTCGCGATCCGCCTCGAGCGGTCGGGTGTCGGCACGGCACGGGCCTGGATGGCGATGCAGACCGCCTACGACCTCGCCCGCGAGCTCGAGGACAAGTCGCACGACGTCCAGCCCCTGGTCGTCGCCTGACGCAAGACTTTGCGGCGGGTCGCCCGCGCACGACGAAGCGGCCGCCGACACCCCCGCGCCGACGACCGCTCGCCTTTTCTCAGCCTGCGTGAGCGGGCCGAACCGTGATCATCAGTTCGTCGGCATCAGCACCGAGTCGATGAGGTACACGGTCGCGTTCGCGGTCTGAACGCCACCGCAGATGACCTTCGCGCCGTTCACCATGATGTCGTCGCCCGAGCCGGTGACGGTGAGGTCCGACCCCTGGACCGTCGTGTGCGTGCCGTCGATGGCCGACGGCTCGATCTGGCCGGGCACCACGTGGTACGTCAGGATCTTCGTCAGCGTGGCGCTGTCGGTCTTGAGCGAGTCGATCGTCGCGGGGTCGATCTTCGCGAAGGCGTCATCCACCGGAGCGAAGACGGTGAACTCGCTGCCGTTGAGCGTGTCGACGAGGTTGACGTCGGGGTTCAGCTTGCCGCTGACGGCCGAGACGAGCGTCGTGAGCAGCGGGTTGTTCGATGCCGCGACCGCCACCGGGTCCTGCGACATGCCCTGGACGGAGCCGGCGCCGGTCGGCACCGCCTCTGCGTAGGCGGCGCAACCCGATCCCACGAGGTTCGCTGCCGGGTCCATCGCGTCGGGCGTGGCCATGGGCGACTCTTCGGTCATGGCGGCGGGCGTCGTCGCCTCGGGGGTCGCCGAGCCCATGGAACATGCCGACAGAGCGAACGCTCCGGCGAGGGTCAAGGTGAGAGCTGCCGTGATCTTCTTCTTGGTGCTGAGCATGATTGCCTCCGTTGCTGGGGGGTCGCAGGGTGCGGCCTCGATACTGCTTCGGAGCGCTGTCGGAATCGGATTGGGACGGATGCCAGGCAATCCGAAAACCCCGTCGCGGCGAATCACCCCCGACAGAGACGGGGAGCGTCACACATGGACCTCATCATCATCGGCCTGCTCGGCGGGCTCATCACGGGGATCTCCCCGTGCATCCTGCCGGTGCTGCCGGTCATCTTCCTGACCGGCGGTGCGCAGTCGGCGCGGTTCGACCCTTCGACAAGCTCAGGGACCGGTTCGGGCTCAGGGACCGGCTCGGGCTCAGGGACCGGTTCGAAGACCATCCCGGCGCGGCGCAGCCGGCCTTTCCTCGTGATCGCGGGGCTCATCGTGAGCTTCACGCTCGTCACCCTGGTGGGCTCGCTGATCCTGGGACTGCTGAACCTGCCGCAGGACGTCATCCGCTGGGTGGGCATCGCGGTGCTGATCCTGATCGGCGTGGGGCTCATGGTGCCGCGCTTCGAGCAGCTGCTCGAGAAGCCGTTCCAGTGGATTCCGCGCAAAGAGGTCGCCAACGGCGGCAGCGGGTTCGGGGTAGGGCTGGCTCTCGGCGCCGTGTTCGTGCCGTGCGCGGGCCCCGTACTCGCCGCGATCATCGTCGCCGGCGCGACGGGCCGCATCGGACTCGACACGATCCTTCTGACGGCGTCGTTTGCGATCGGTGTCGCGATTCCGCTGCTGGTCTTCGCGCTCGCCGGGCGCAGCGTCGTCGAGCGCATCCGCGCGTTCCGCACGCACGAGCGAGGCCTCCGCATCGCCGCCGGTGTCGCCATGCTGGCGCTCGCCGTCGGCCTCGTGTTCAACGTGCCGCAGCAGCTGCAGCGTCTGCTGCCCGACTACACCGCGCAGCTGCAGAAGGACCTGACCGACAACGACCAGGCATCCAAAGCTCTGGGTCTCGGCGGCCTGGTCACCGAAGAGAACAAGGATCTCGACAAGTGCACCAACGGCGCGGACGAGCTCGAATCGTGCGGCACGGCGCCCGAGATCCGCGGCATCGACTCGTGGCTGAACACTCCCGACGGACAGGGCGTCGACCTGGCGAGCCTGCGCGGCAAGGTCGTGCTCATCGACTTCTGGGCATATTCGTGCATCAACTGCCAGCGGTCGATCCCGCACGTGGTCGCCTGGGACAAGGCCTATCGCGACGCCGGTCTGCAGGTCATCGGCATCCACTCTCCGGAGTACGCGTTCGAGAAGGATGCCTCGAACGTCGCCGCCGGGGCGAAGGGCTTCGGCATCGACTACCCCGTCGCCCTCGACAACAACCTCTCGACGTGGACCGCCTACCGCAACCGCTACTGGCCGGCCCACTACCTGATCGACGCGAGCGGCACGGTGCGACACATCTCCTTCGGCGAGGGCAACTACGCCGCCACCGAGAAGATGATCCGCGAACTGCTGGGCGACGCCGACCCCGGCGTGCAGCTGCCCGCGGCGACCGAGGTCGCCGACGATACCCCCGACACGGGCTCGACGACGCGCGAGACGTTCCTCGGGTCGTCGAAGGACGTCAACTTCGCCGGCCCCGACCCCTATCGCGCCGGTGAGAAGACGTACACCTTCCCGTCCGAACAGGCGGCCGACACCTTCGCGCTCGACGGCGCGTGGAACGTGCAGACCCAGTTCGCGACGCCGTCGGGGCAGGATGCCGCGGGCATCCGCCTCGACTACCACGCGGCGGAGGTGCGCATGGTGCTCTCCGGTGAGGGAAAGGTGCACGTGCGCCGCGGTGACGGCACCGAGTCGACGATCGATGTGTCGGGGACGCCCCGGTCGTACGAGCTCGTGAAGGGCTCCGAGATTGCCGGCGGCGTGCTCGAGCTCCGTGTCGATCCGGGGGTGGAAGTCTACTCGTTCACCTTCGGGTGAGCGAGGTGCGCACGGGGATCGACGGGATGCGGCATGCTGTGTGAGATGGTCATCGACGGCGTGGATGTAGCGGACGACACGTCCGATGGTTCCGCGCCGCGCGATCACGCCGCAGAGCTGCTGGCGCGCATCGTCGACCGCGACCAGGCCGCGTTCGCGCAGCTGTACGACATGCTCTCCGCCCGCGCGTTCGGGCTCATCCTGCGCGTGCTGGTGAACCGTGCGCACAGCGAAGAGGTGCTGCAGGAGGTCTTCCTCGAGGTGTGGCAATCCGCCGCGTCGTTCGCTCCGAACAAGGGGCAGGGAAGGACCTGGGTCATGACGATCGCGCACCGCCGGGCGGTCGACCGGGTGCGGTCGGCGCAGTCCAGTGCCGATCGTGACCAGAAGGCCGGTCTCCGAGAACTCAATACGCCCCAGGACGGGGTCGAGGAGCAGGTCGAGCTGCGCATCGAGAGCAGGCGCGTGGCGCGGGCGCTCGATACGCTCCCCGATCCGCAGCGCGAAGCGCTGACCCTCGCCTATTTCGGGGGCTACAGTCAGAGCGAGATCGCGGCTTTGACCGGGTCTCCGCTGGGGACGATCAAGACCAGAATGCGCGACGGACTGTCGCGCCTGCGCCAGGAGATGGGGGTGACACTGTGAACGAGAAGGACTTCGCCGAGCTATCGGCCGGATTCGCGTTGGGCGCGCTGTCGCCCGACGACGAGCGCGCGTACCGTGCAGCGCTCGCCGACCACCCCGAGTGGCAGGCCATTGCGACGGCGGATGCCGAGACGGCCGCCGCCCTCGCCGAAGGAGCCCCGGCGGTGGCACCGCCGCTCGAGCTGCGCTCAAAGCTGCTGAGCGCGATCGCCGCGTCGGAGAACGCCGACGGGGAGGTCGCCGCCGCGCCCGACCTCGACCCGACCCCTGCCTCGCGCCTGCCGACCGGATCTCCCGAGACCGAGATGCTGCAGGCCGTCGAGCGGCGCAACTGGAGTCGCGGGCTGTTCGCCCTCGTGGCATCCATCACCCTCCTGGTCGGCATCGGCTGGGGCGCCGGGGCGCTCTCGACCCTGTGGCAGGCGCCCGCCGCCGTGACCGCTCTCGAGCAGATCGAGCAGGCACCGGATGCCTCGTCGGCCGACACCACCTTCGACGGAGGCTCGGCGACGGTGCACTGGTCGGAGAGCCTCGGCAAGGTGGTGCTCGTCGCCGAAGGGCTGCCGCCGATCGAGGGCGACCAGGCCTACGAGCTCTGGTTCGTGCGCGGCGACACTCCCATCGCCGCGGGCACGTTCACGGCGAAGGACGGCGCGAGCACGGCGCAGCTCACCGGCACGATGCAGCCCGGAGACACGATCGCCGTCACGGTCGAGCAGGCCGGCGGCTCGCCCACCGGAACGCCGACGACCGACCCGCTCTTCGCGGTCTCGACGGCCTGACGGCACCCGTCCGGCCCGTCCCGCCTCTCTCTCACCCCGGTACCCTGGAGGGATGAACGACGACGACCGGCGCGACTACCATCGACCGGTTCAGCGACCCGCGTCGACGTTCGATCGCCGGTTCGGGTCGACCGATCCCGCCGAGGTCTCGCGCGCGGCGCACGCCACGGCGTCGGCTCTGCTCACCCGGGTGCGCGAGCAGCCGAGCGACGAGGTCATCGACCGGCTTGTCTCCTTCACCGACACCCACGGGATCGACACCCTGGCGGAACTGTGGGCGCAGGCATCGGCCCTCTCGCTGCCCGGCGCGCTGTGGCGGCTGTACCTGCTGCAGCTGATGGTGCGGGATGACCCGCAGACGGCGGCCCTGCTCTACGAGCGCGGGCGAGCCCTGCACGGCACGGTCGACGACGTCGTCGCGGGCGCCCCGACCCCGGCCGGGCCGGAAGAGCTGGCGGCGCTCGTCGACGAGATCCTGCGCGGCGTGTTCGCGGGCGACTTCGCCGTGGCACTCGAGCGCGCGGCATCCTTCTGCCGCGTCGAAGCGGCGGGCGCCCTCGACCTGGCCGACGACCACGACGCGGCCGAGCCCGCGCGGGCCTCGACGTTCACGACGCGCGCCCTGCGTCTCGACACGTACGCCGCCGACCTGACCGCCTGCGCGGGCCTCTGGCGCCGCGAGATGCTGACCTGACGCGAGTTCCGGGTTCGAAAGTTCCGGGTACGAAGGTGCCGGGCCGCAGAACGCCTCTCGGCGGGAGGCCGCTCAGAGCGGCAAAAGATGGAGCCCGGGGTTACTGCGGCCCGGCTGATCCAGTGTAACCGAGCCGGTGCGATCGGCATTCCCCGGATTAGGCTCGCGTCATGGCTCTGCGTCACGCTCTGATGATCGATCCCGCACCCGAGGGCGAGGTGCGGGGCGACTTCAGCGATACCTTCACCGCGCTCGACCCCGCCGCACCGGCGCTGACCGTGGGTGAACTGAGCACGCAGCGCGGCGACGGCGTCTTCGAGTCGATCGGCGTCATCGACGGGCATCCGCAGGAAGTGGCGGCGCACCTCGACCGGCTCGCGCATTCGGCGCGGCTGTGCGAGCTGCCGGCGCCGAACCTCGCGCAGTGGCGCGCGGCGGTCGGCCTCGCCGCCGCCGCGTGCGGGGCAGGGGAGTCGGTGATCAAGCTGATCCTGAGCCGCGGCGTCGAGCACGGTCCGGCGCCGACGGCGTGGGTGACGGCGGCCGAGGCATCCGACTTCAGGCGGGCGCGCAGCGCAGGCATCCGCGTCGTGACGCTCGATCGCGGATACCCCCTCGACGTGCCCGCCCGCGCGCCGTGGCTGCTGCTCGGTGCGAAGACCCTGTCGTACGCCGTCAACATGGCGGCGCTGCGCGAAGCCCGCCGCCGCGGCGCCGACGACGCGATCTTCCTCACGACCGACGGGTTCGTGCTCGAGGCGCCGACCGCCTCGCTGATCCTGCGCCGCGGAGACACGTTCGTGACGCCCGCGCCCACGGCAGGCATCTTGCACGGCACGACGCAGCTGAGCCTGTTCGAGCACCTCGAGGCCCGGGGCTTCGCCGCCCTGTACGAGACGGTGCCCGCCGCATCGCTGGCGACCGCCGACGCCGCGTGGCTCGTCTCGAGCGTGCGCCTGGCCGCCCCCATCACCGCGATCGACGACGTGCCGCTGGCGCAGGATGCCGCGTTCACGGCATCCCTCAACGACTACCTGCTCACCCCGCGCGACTGACCTGCGTCGCCTGCACCCGCGCACCCGCGCCAGGCAGACAGGCCTGCCCGCCGCTTACCCGAAGCGGCCGGAGACGTAGTCTTCCGTCGCCTGCACGGCCGGGGTCGTGAAGATCGCGTCGGTCGTGTTGTACTCGATGAGCTTGCCGGGCTTGCCGGTGCCGGCGATGTTGAAGAACGCCGTCTTGTCGGAGACGCGGGATGCCTGCTGCATGTTGTGCGTCACGATGACGATCGTGTAGTCGGTCTTGAGCTCCTGGATGAGTTCTTCGATCGCGAACGTCGAGATCGGGTCGAGTGCCGAGCACGGCTCGTCCATCAGGAGGACGTCGGGCGACACGGCGATGGCGCGCGCGATGCACAGACGCTGCTGCTGACCACCCGACAGGCCCGCGCCGGGCTTCTCAAGGCGGTCCTTGACCTCGTTCCAGAGGTTCGCGCCCTGCAGCGAGCTCTCGACGAGGGCATCGGCGTCGCCCTTCGAGATGCGCTTGTTGTTCAGGCGCACGCCGGCGAGGACGTTCTCGCGGATCGACATCGTGGGGAACGGGTTCGGGCGCTGGAACACCATGCCCACCTGACGGCGCACGAGCACCGGGTCGACGCCCGGGCCGTACAGGTCTTCGCCGTCGAGCAGGACCTCGCCCTTGACGTGACCGCCGGGGATCACCTCGTGCATGCGGTTGAGGGTGCGCAGGAACGTCGACTTGCCGCAGCCCGACGGGCCGATGAAGGCCGTGACACTGCGCGGCTGGATCTCGAGGGACACGCCCTCGACGGCCAGGAAGTCGCCGTAGTAGACGTTGAGGTCGTTGACTTCGATGCTCTTGGACACCGGATGCCTTTCTGAAGAGGACCGCGCTGAACGATCAGCGGGTCTTCGGCGCGAACACCATCGCGACGATGCGGGCGATGAGGTTGAAGATGATGACGAGGATGACGAGCAGCAGCGCCGCGCCCCAGGCCTGGGCCTGAGAAGCGTCGATGTCCTTGCCGGGGAAGCTGTAGGCCGTGTACGCCATGACGGGCAGAGTCTGCATGGGGCCGCTGAACGGGTTGGCGTTGAAGTTGTCGGTGAAGCTCGCCGCGATGAAGATCGGGGCGGTCTCGCCGATGACGCGGGCGATCGACAGCACGACGCCGGTGACGATGCCGCTCGCGGCGGTGCGCAGCACGATCTTGATGATCGTGGCCGAGCGCGGCACGCCGAGGGCGAGGGATGCCTCGCGCAGGTCGGCCGGCACGAGTCGCAGCATCTCTTCGGTCGAGCGGATGACGATCGGGATCATGAGGACGCACAGGGCGATCGACGCGGAGAACCCGCTGAACGCCTTCGGCCCGACGATCAGCGCGAACAGCGAGAACGCGAACAGACCCGCGACGATCGACGGGATGCCCGTCATCACGTCGACGAGGAACGTGATCGTGCGGCGCAGCGGATTGGTCGGCAGCGCGTACTCGACGAGGTAGACGGCCGCGAGGATGCCGATCGGCACCGAGATCAGCGCGGCGATGGCCGTGATGATGAGCGTGCCGACGATCGCCTGCAGAGCGCCCGGGGTCGCGACGACCTCGAGGGTGTTGGGGTCGAAGGTCGTGCCGCCGGTCTGCGTGATGAACTGCCAGTTCACGACGCCGATGCCCTTGGCGAACACCGTCCACAGCGTCGACACCAGCGGGATGAGCGCCAGCAGGAAGGCGCCCGTGACGAGCCCGCGCACGACACGGTCGGTCGCACGGCGACGCCCCTCGACGATCGTCGAGCCGACGCCGATCGCGACCAGGTAGAGCAGTGCGGAGACGATGAGCCAGGGGACCAGCGCGAAGCCCTGCAGCAGCAGCATGACCACGGCGACCACGGCGAACGTGCCGCCGGCGATGCTCGGCTCGGCGAAGCGGGGCAGACGTCCGGCGGTGAGTGCATGGCCGGTCACGGCCGACTTCTCGACGACGGTTGCGGTCATGAGCGCTTTCCTCCCTTGCGGCGGCCCTTGCTTCCCCTGTTCGCCTTGGCTCCGGGGCCGGTCGCGCTGATGATGTAGCGGGCGAGCATGTTGACCGCGAGTGAGACGACGAAGAGCATGAGGCCCGTGCCGATGAGGGCCGAGCGCTGCAGGTCCGTCGCGATCGGGAAGTTGAGCGCCGTGTTGGCGGCGATCGTCTGCGAGTTGTAGCCGTCGGTCAGGATGCGCAGCGAGAAGATCAGCGCCGGCGACACGATCAGCGCGATCGCCATCGTCTCGCCGAGTGCACGTCCGAGACCGAGCAGCGTGGCCGAGACCATGCCGCTGCGCGCGTAGGGGATGACCGAGAGGCGGATCATCTCCCACCGGGTCGCGCCCAGGGCGAGCGCCGCCTCTTCGTGCAGCCGCGGGGTCTGCAGGAAGATCTCGCGCGTGATCGAGGTGACGATGGGCAGGATCATCACGGCGAGCACCACACCACCGGCGAACAGTGTCGAGCCGGTGCTCGAGACGGGCCCGCGGAAGAGCGGGATCCAGCCGAAGTACTCGTTGAGGAAGCCGGCGAAAGGAACCAGGAAGGGGCGGATCACGATGATGCCCCAGAGGCCGAACACGATCGAGGGGACGGCAGCGAGCAGGTCGACGATGTAGCCGAGAGCTCCGGCGATGCGCCGCGGCGCGTAGTGCGAGATGAACAGCGCGATTCCGATCGCGACCGGGGTGCCGAGCACCATTGCGATCAACGCGGCGAAGATGCTTCCCCACAGGAGCGGGCCGACGTACTCCCAGAAGTTGGTCGCACCGGTGTTCTGATAGCCCGCGAGGTCGCCCTCGGTCCAGCTCGACGTGATCGCCGGCAGGCCCTTGAGGATGAGGAAGATCGCGACGCCGGCGAGGATCACCATGATCGACACGGCGGCGGTCGTCGAGAGCCCGAGGAAGATCGTGTCTCCTGCGCGCCGCTTTGTCGAAGGGCGGCGCGCGGCGGTCGTGTCAGTCACAGGTGGTTCTCCGGGAAGGGAAGGTCATCGCGTCTCCTCAGTCTGCTGAGCACCCCCACCGCCGCGATCGGCGTCGGGAGGGGAGATCAGCCCAGCCCGATCCGCGTGTGCGGACCGGGCTGGGTGAGGCTTACTTGATCGCGGCCAGCGTCTTGGCAGCGGCCTCGAGCACCGAGGTCGGCAGCGGAGCCGAGCCGGCGTTCTTCGCGGCGACCTGCTGGCCGAGTGTCGAGGTGATGAAGCCGAGGTACGACTTCACCAGGTCGGCCTGCGCGGCCTTCTTGAACGTGGTGCAGGTGATCGCGTACGACACCAGCGGGATGGGGTAGGTCTCGGTCGTGAGCTTCGAGTAGTCGAACTTCTTCGAGAGGTCGCCCGTGACGCCGTTGGAGGCGTCGACGGCGGCGAGCTCGAAGGTCTTCGCGACGGCCTCGGCCGAGTAGGGGATAGCCGTGCCGTCCTGGACGATCGCGGCCGAGTTCAGGTCGCCGATCGCGGAGTGGTCGGCGTAGCCGATCGTGCCCGTGCCCGCCTTGACGGCCTCGACGACGCCCGAGCCGCCCTTCTGCTTCGAGACGTTGCCCGCGACCGGCCAGTCCTTGCCCGCCGGGTAGGTCCAGACGGTGCTCTGCGTGCCCGCGAGGTAGTTGGTGAAGTTCTGGGTCGTGCCCGAGCCGTCCGAGCGGGCGACGGTCGTGATGGCGCCGGCCTTCAGCGCGGTGCCGTTGTCCTTCGTGATCGCGGGGTCGGACCAGTCGGTGATCTGCAGGTTGAAGATCTTCGCGATCGTCTCGCCCGACAGCTTCAGTTCGGTCACCCCGGGGATGTTGAAGATGATCGCGACACCGTCGAGGTAGATCGGGATGTTCACGCCGCCCTCGGTGCACAGGGCCTTCGACTGCGCGGTCTGGTCGGCGTTGAGCGGCGAGTCGGATCCGGCGAAGTCGTACGCGCCGGAGAGGAAGTTGGTGACGCCACCGCCCGAGCCCTGCGACTTGTCGTAGTTGATCGTGACGCCCTTGGCGGTCGCGTTGTAGGCGCTCGTCCACGCGGTCTGCGCGTTGGACTGGGCGCTCGAGCCGCCGGAGGTGATCGTTCCGGTGAGGCTGGGGTCGATGGTGAAATCGACGCCCGAGGGCGTGCTCGAGGCGCTCTCGGCGGGGGTCGAGCCACCTTCGGGGCTGGACGAGCAGCCGGCGAGGGTGAGAGCCGCGATGGCGGCGACAGCGCCCAGCTGGGCGATGCGGGTGAGCTTCACTGTGAATCCTTCACATGGTGTCGGGAAATGATTGCAGCCCGGTGCAGGGCTCGCCCCGACGGTAGACACCGACTCTTACCGAAGAGGGCTGTGCGGGTGAACGCGAGGTGAACGACATCTGCCGCGCAGAGGCATCGTGTTCACCTCGACCGGCTACGGTGTGCGGCATGGCGAAACAGACCACAGCGGTGACCGCGGCCAAGGATGCCCTCGCGACGGCCGCGTCGTCCGCGAAAGCGGCGAAGAAGACGGCGAAGTCGCTCCCGAAGAAGTACGCGCGGGAGCTCGACGACTACATCGACGACGCGAGGGCGGCTGCCGATGTCTCGAACAAGAAGCTGCGCGCCAAGCCGCGCAAGACGGCGCGTCGAGCCGATGCGGCCGCCCGGCGGCTCGAGCGCGCGGTGGCGAAGGTCGTCGCGAAAGCGGAGCAGCGGGCGTTGCGCCGACTGGAGGCACAACGCGCGGTCGAGGCCGCCGAGCGGGCCGCGGCCGACGCCGCTGAACGCGCTGCCGAGGCGAAGCGACTGAAGAAGCTCGCGCGCAAGGCCGAAGCCGCCGCGGCGCGCGCCACGAGTGAATCGGATGCCGCGGCATCCGAGCTCGCGACCGAGCTCGCGGGCCCGGCCGACGAACCGGAGGTGGCGCCGATCGGGGGCGCGGAAGATCTGTCGCAGCTGACGGTCGTGCAGCTTCGAGAGCGCGCCCGCGCGGCGGGCCGCACCGGGTATTCGCGGCTCACCAAGGCTCAGCTCGTCGAGCTGCTCGCCTGACGTGTCGGAACCGTCCGCAGCACCCGCGGCCTCGAGCGGCCAGGCCGCTCTCGACCGCGGCGCGCTCGCGCCCGCGCCCCGCACACTGCTCGAGATCCTGCAGGCGACGGCGCGGGCGCACCCCGAGGCATCCGCTCTCGACGACGGCTCGGGGGCGCTGAGCTATGCCGAGCTGCTCGCGCTCGTCGCGCGCACCGCGGCACGTCTGCACGAGGCGGGGGTGGTGCGCGGCGATCGCGTCGGTGTGCGGGTGCCGTCGGGATCGCGCTGGCTGTACGTGTCGATCCTCGGCATCATCGCCGCGGGCGCCGCCTACGTGCCCGTCGACGCCGACGACCCCGACGAACGCGCACAGCTCGTGTTCGGCGAGGCGGGCGTTCGCGGCGTGATCACGGGCGAGGGTGAGTACACCCCACGCGGCGACTCGCGCGACTCCGCCGACTCGACCTCGCGCGCGGCGCTGTACGAGGGCGCAGCGCCGCACCCGCGGACGAGCGCGATTCCCGTGCTCACGCCGCCGCGCCCCGAGGACGACGCGTGGATCATCTTCACGTCGGGATCGACGGGCGTTCCCAAGGGCGTCGCGGTGTCGCACCGATCGGCGGCGGCGTTCGTCGATGCCGAAGCGGCGCTGTTCCTGCAGGGCGATCCGCTGGGCGCGCTCGGTCCCAGCGACCGTGTGCTGGCGGGCCTGTCGGTCGCGTTCGATGCGTCGTGCGAGGAGATGTGGCTCGCCTGGCGACACGGCGCCTGTCTGGTGCCCGCACCGCGCTCGCTGGTCCGTTCCGGCGAAGACCTCGCGCCGTGGCTCGTGCGCCAGAGCATCACGGTCGTCTCGACCGTGCCGACGCTCGCGGCGATGTGGCCGACGAGCGCGATCGAGAACGTGCGCCTGCTCATCTTCGGTGGCGAAGCGTGCCCGCCCGAGCTCGCCGCACGGTTGGCGGGCGATGACCGCGAGGTGTGGAACACGTACGGCCCGACCGAGGCCACCGTCGTCGCGTGCGCGGCGCCGCTCGACGGCTCGACGCCCGTGCGCATCGGGCTTCCTCTCGACGGCTGGGCGCTCGCCGTGGTCGATGCCGAGGGGAACCGCGTGCCCGAAGGGGCTGTCGGCGAGCTCATCATCGGGGGAGTGGGGCTCGCGCGCTACCTCGACCCTGTGAAGGATGCCGAGAAGTATGCGCCCTTCCCCGCGCTCGGCTGGGACCGCGCGTATCGCTCCGGCGACCTCGTGCGCTACGAGAGCGCGGGACTCGTCTTCCAGGGGCGCGCCGACGACCAGGTGAAGGTCGGCGGGCGCCGCATCGAGCTGGGCGAGGTCGAGGCGGCGCTGCTCGACCTGCCCGGCATCACGGCCGCAGCCGCCGCGGTGCGGACCACCGAGGCCGGGGTTCCGGTGCTCGTGGGCTACCTCGCCGGCCCGCCCGACTTCGACCGCACGGCTGCCCGCGCCGACCTCGCCCAGCGGCTGCCGGCTCCCATGGTGCCGCTGCTCGCCGTGCTGGATGCCTTGCCGGTCCGCACGTCCGGAAAGGTCGACCGGGCCGCTCTGCCCTGGCCGCTGCCGAACGTCGAGCTCGCGGCGACCGACTTCTCCCCGGGTGAGGCGTGGCTCGCCGAGCAGTGGCAGGCCGTGCTGGGCATGCCGGTGCTCGGCCGCAAGGACGACTTCTTCGACCTCGGCGGCGGTTCGCTCGCCGCCGCGCAGCTCGTCTCGCGCATCCGGCTGCGGGTGCCCGAGTTCTCGGTCGCCGACATCTACGACGTGCCGCGACTGGGCGCGATGGCGAAGGCCCTCGGCGCCGCGCTGCACGGCGAGGCATCCAGCGACTACCGTCGCCCCGAGCCGACCCCGCGGCGCATGCAGTGGCTGCAGTCGCTGCTGGCCGTGCCGCTGTTCATCCTGTCGGGCATCCGCTGGATGCTGTACCTGCTCACCGCCGCGGCGCTGCTGCGCCTCGCGCCCGGGTTCGACGTGCTGCCCGAGGCGCCGCTCGGCGTGCTGATCGTCGGCCTGCTGGTGTTCGCGACGCCGTTCGGACGCATGGCGATCGCCGCGATCGCGGCGCGTGTGCTGCTCGTGGGCCTGCGCCCCGGCGACTACCCGCGGGGCGGCTGGGTGCATGTGCGCCTGTGGCTCGCCGAGCAGATCGCCGATCAGGTGGATGCCGTGGGGCTCGCCGGTGCGCCCTGGGTCAGCTACTACGCGCGTGCGCTGGGCGCCAAGATCGGCCGTGGTGTCGACCTGCACGCCCTCCCGCCGATCACCGGCATGCTCGAGATCGGCGACGGCGCCGCCATCGAACCCGAGGTCGACCTCAGCGGCTACTGGATCGACGGCGACGTCGTGCGCATCGGGGGCATCCGCATCGGTGCCGGAGCGTCGGTCGGATCGCGCAGCATGCTCGCCCCGGGCACACGCATCGGACGACGCGCAGAAGTCGCCCCGGGATCGGCCGTGTTCGGTCGCGTGCGGGCCGACCAGACCTGGGCGGGCTCGCCCGCCGAGCGCGTGGGCGAGGTGTCGACGGGGTGGCCGGCCGAGCGCGCGCCGGCGCCGAACCGGTGGCTGTGGGCGTTCGCGGCATCCGCGCTCGTCCTCGCCCTGTTGCCGCTCGCGTCGTTCGCGCTGGGTGGCCTCGTCCTGGCGCGGGGCATCGTCGATGCACCGACGCTGGGCGTGGCCTTCGTCGGCGCGCTGGTGTGGCTTGTGCCGGCGGCGGTGACGGCAGGGGTCGTGTTCGCCGTCGCCGTGGTGGTGCTGGTGCGGCTGCTCTCGATCGGACTGCACACGGGGACCCACCCCGTGCGCAGTCGGGTGGGCTGGCAGGCATGGACGATCGAGCGCCTGCTCGATTCGGCACGCACGATTCTGTTCCCGCTGTATTCGAGCCTGTTCACGCCGGTGTGGCTGCGCCTGCTGGGCGCGCGGGTGGGGCGGGGCGTCGAGGCATCCACCGTTCTTCTCATCCCGTCGTTGGCGCGCATCGAAGACGACGCCTTCCTCGCCGACGACACGATGGTCGCCTCGTACGAGCTGCACGGCGGCTGGATGCGCCTCGGCGAGGTCAGGATCGGCAAACGCGCGTTCCTCGGCAACTCGGGAATGGCCGCTCCCGGCCACAGCCTTCCCCGCGACGGGCTGGTCGCGGTGCTCTCGTCTGCGCCGTCGAAGTCGAAGGCGGGCTCGTCGTGGCTCGGCTCGCCTGCCGTGCGGCTGCGCCGCCTGTCGGCCGAAGGTGACGACGCCCGCACCTACCACCCGCCCGCGGGGCTGCGCGTGGCACGCGCCCTGTGGGAGCTCTGCCGATTCGTGCCGGTCGTCGTGACGTGCGCGATGGGGGTCGCCGTGCTGTTCGCGCTGGCCGCCCTGATCGAGTCGTTCGGGCTGGGCATCGCGGTCGCGCTGTCGGGCCTCGTGCTGCTGATCGCGGGAGCGGTCGCCGCGGGGGTCACGACGGCGGCCAAGTGGATGATCGTCGGCCCGATCCGCGCAGGGGAGTCGCCGCTGTGGTCGAGCTTCGTCTGGCGCACAGAGGTGTCCGACACGTTCACCGAGATGGTCGCTGCACCGTGGTTCGCTCGCGCGGCGGCAGGCACCCCCGCGCTGGCGGTGTGGCTGCGCACGCTCGGCGCCCGCGTGGGCCGCGGAGTGTGGTGCGACACGTACTGGCTGCCCGAGCCCGATCTCGTCACCCTGGGCGACGGATCGACCGTCAATCGGGGCTGCGTCGTGCAGACGCACCTGTTCCATGATCGAATCATGAGCATGGACACCGTCGAGCTCGAGCCCGGAGCCACCCTCGGCCCGCACAGCGTGATCCTGCCCGGCGCCTCGATCGGAGGGGATGCCACGGTGGGGCCCGCCTCGCTCGTGATGCGCGGCGAGTCGGTTCCCGTCGGTTCCCGCTGGAGCGGCAACCCCATCGGCCCCTGGCGCGCGGTGAAGGCCCGCGCCTACCAGTCGACCTCGTGAGCGCGCCCGAGACTTCCGCGCGCGATTCCTCTGCGCACGACCCCGCCGCGCACGATCCGTTCGTGCGAGATCCCTATGCGCCCGAGAGCGGCGATCGCAGCTATGACGTCGACGCGTACGACGTCACGATCGACTACCGCGTGCGCACCAACCGGCTCGAGGGTCTGGCCGTCCTCACGGCGACGGCGGCTGAATCCCTGACGGCGGTGAGCATCGACCTCGTCGGCCTGCGCGCGACGCGCGTGCGCGTCGACGGCGCGCGCGCGATGTACCGGCAGGGCCCGCGGAAGCTGCGGGTGACGCTGCCCGCGCGCGCGGCGGTGGGGGAGCGGTTCTCGATCGAGGTCGCCTACAGCGGCGCGCCGCGCCCGCGTCGCTCGCGATGGGGCACGATCGGGTGGGAGGAGCTCGACGACGGTGCTCTCGTCGCCGCCCAGCCCACCGGCGCGCCGACATGGTTCCCCTGCAACGATCGCCCCGACGACCGCGCCCGCATGCGGCTGAGCGTGACGGTCGACGCCGGCTACCTGCCCGTCCCCACCGGCGCGCCCGTGTCGGTTGTGACGGCGGCGGGCCGCACGACCGTCGTCGCAGAGAGCTCCGTGCCGACGGCGACCTATCTCGCAGCCCTGCACATCGGTCACTACGAGCAGCGCGGCCTGCGGGGCGATGCCCGGGTGCGCCTGTTCACTCCGCCGGCCCTGCGCCGCGAGGCGCAGCGGGCCTTCGCCGACGTCCCCGCGATGCTGGCTGCGTTCGAGCGGACGTTCGGGCCCTATCCGCAGCAGGACTGCGCGCTCGTCGTGACGCCCGACGAGCTCGAGATCCCCCTCGAAGCCCAGGGCATGGCCGTCTTCGGTGTGAACCACCTCGTGCCGGGCGAACAGCGGCTCATCGCCCACGAGCTCGCGCACCAGTGGTTCGGCAACAGCGTCGGCATCGGGCGGTGGCAGGACATCTGGCTCAACGAGGGATTCGCCTGCTTCGCCGAATGGCTGTGGTCGGAAGAATCCGGCGGCCCGACGATCTCGGCGAAGGCGGCGAAGCACCACGCGCGACTCAGCGAGCTTCCGCACGACCTCCTGCTCTCAGACCCGGGCCCCGACCTCATGTTCGACGACCGCGTCTACAAGCGCGGCGCGCTCACGCTCTACGCACTGCGCTGTGCTGTCGGACCGTCGGTGTTCGGTGCCATCGTGCGCGCGTGGTGCGACACCTATCGCCACGAGCTGGCGACCGACGCGGACTTCCGCGCACTGGCGAGTCGCATCGCAGGCCGAGACCTCGGCGCGATCTTCGCGGCCTGGCTCGACCGGCCCGAGCTGCCCGCGCTGCCCTAGCGGCTGCGGTCTGCCGCGCTGCCGGCGCCGACCCCGGATGCCTCGTGCGGCGCGATCGCCACGCTGAGCAGCACGCCGGGCGGACCGAGTGGTCTCGGGGCATCCCACCCGACCACGTCGTCCTGCCGGCCCGGCACGCGCGCCGACCACTCGTCGCCGCGTGCGGTGACCTCCACCGTCCACGGATCGACCGCGAGGCCGCGACCGTCTGCCTTGAGCGCCGCCTCGATGCGCACCCAGAGCCGCGGCGCGATCGGGCGCTCGTGCGCCCACCCCGCGACGTCGCGCACGGGGTCGTCGGCCGGTTCCGCGTCGATGCCGAGCGTGCCGGCCGCGCCGGGGGCGATGGCGGCGATCGCCCAGCCCGCCGCATACGTCACCGACGCCGACCACGGACCGGACTGCGGCGTGCAGACCTGCAGCGGCCCGTGCGGTCCGCCGCACGCGGGGCAGGGGTTCGACAGCACGGCATCCGCGGCGCCGCGCGCGGCGAGCAGGTCTCGCACGAGCTGCCACGCCGTCGCTCGC